>DASWDK010000206.1:0-2829 GCA_036395335.1 Thermoanaerobaculia bacterium | reverse complement strand
CGCCGGTGCACGCCCGGCTCGTCGAGGACTCGCTTCGACGGATCACCTCTCTGCCAGTCCGATTCGTGGTCCTGACCCACCACCACACCGACCATGCGCTCGGCGCGGGCTGGTTCGGCACTCGCGGGGCGACGGTCGTCGCGCACCGCGCATGCCAGGAGGCCATGGCTGAGGAGCACCCCGCGCTGATCGAGACCCGCCGTCGGATTCCCGCTCTGTCGGAGCTATTCTCCGATGCGAGGCCGTGTCGGCCGTCGCTCGACTTCGAGAACGACGTGCTGACCCTCGACCTGGGGGACTGCGAGGCGCGGGTGTTCCATCCGGGACCCGGCCACACGGCGGGCGACGCCGTCGTTCACCTCGAAGAGGAGTCGGTCGCGATCTGCGGGGATCTCGTCTGCGCGGGCTACCACGTCAATTATGAGGACGCTCAACTCGACAATCTCGAGGCGGGTCTCGAGGCCCTCCGCGCGCTCGGGGCGCGAAGGTACGTGCCGGGCCATGGCGCGGCTGGCGGCGCGGAGCTCCTCGACGCGCAGCTCCGCTATCACCGCGCCGTCGAGGAGGCGGCGGGGGCGTCCGATCCTGCCCACATCGGTAAGCGGCTGCGGTCGCAGTTCCCGGGATACCTGCTGGAGGAGGTCATCGGACCATCGGTCCGGATCGTAGGAATGGAATGAGGATCCGCGTCGTCCCGCGTCTCGGGGCCGTGCTTATCCTCGCCGCGAGCGCCCGGCTCGGCGCACACCCGGGCATCGGCATCGTCATGGACGGACGGGGAAACGTTTTCTACACCGACCTGAAGCAGGTCTGGAAAATCGCGCCCGACGGCCACAAGAAAGTTGTGGTGCCGAACGTCCACACCCACGAGCTGTACCTCGACGCGCGCGGCAACCTCTACGGCGAGCACCTGTGGTACGAGGGCGAGGCGACGAACCGGTGGGGCCATCGGGTCTGGCGGCGAGCACCCGACGGCGCCGTGACCGACGTCTATCCCGCGCGGGAAGGATTTCGCACAGATTACAGCTTCGTGCGCGACGGGACGGGCGCGATGTACTGGGTCGAGCGGGAGAATCCGGCCCGTTTTCGCAAACGCGCGCCGGACGGAACGGTCTCGACCGTGGTCGAGTGCCGCGACTGTCGCGACGTCCGCTGGATGACCGCGGCGCCCGACGGGACTCTCTATTTCGTGGACGGAACCGACCTGCGGGAAATCTCTCCGGCTGGCGCCGTCCAGCTCCGCGCGCGGCGGCTCGGGCGCTCCACCTGGACGCATCCGCAGGCGGGCCGTCACATCGTGATGGGTCTCTGGACCGACGGCGCGCGCAACGTCTATGCCGCGGTGTACGGGACCGGCGAAGTGAAACGAATTTCGCCCGACGGCCGCGTTGACGTCGTCGCCCGATCCGGACTTCCCTGGTCGGCGAGTGGCGGGATGTTTGCGCCGAACGGCGATCTCTGGCTTCTCGAATACTCGTTTACGAATGCGGCCCGAGTCCGGCGGATCGCGCGGAACGGACGTGTCACGGTTTTCTGAGGCGGGTTGCCTGCGCGCCGCGGCGGCGCTGCTCGCGATCGTCGCCGGCGGATCGGCCGAGAAGACTGAGTGTCTTCGAACGCTGGAGGACGCAACCGCCGCGACGGCAAATGCTCTTTCGGTCTTCGAGTCGATGGGCGGCGGGGACATCACCGCGGGGCGGAAAGTGCTCACGACTGCGGATACCGACCGGACGCGTCTGGAAACCCGTAAGGTGAGCGCCTTCTGCGCTCCGTCTCGGAGCGAGGAGCTCATCTATCTGAACCACCTGACCCTCGGATTCACGAGCTGGATCGCCGCGCGGTTGCGCCGCCCGCCGGAGGATTACGACCTCGCGTCGATCGTTCGCCGAGCGCGGACCCATCGGGAGCGCGGCCGCGCGCGACTGCGCTGAATCCGATGGACGGAGGGTCGCGCCGCCGGGATCCTCCCGCGGCGATGCGCGCGGGATCCTGGTTCGCGATCGTGCTCGCGGTCGCGCTCGCCGCGGCGTTCTTCCTGACGGCGGCCGAAGCCCTGCCTTACAGGATCGCGGGCTACACTGTCTCGCGCGAAGCGTGGTGGCGGGTCTCGCCGGTGCTCCTGGTCGTCTCCGTCCTGGCGGCGGCGATCGCGTTCGCCATCCGGACCGCGCGCACGTGGTCGCGGCACGCCGTACTGCTCCTCTGGGCCTCGATCGCGGTCGGAGCTCTCGCCGCCGGTCTTTCCGGCGACATTCCGCCGGCCGTTCTCCGGCGGGCGCTCGCCGAGCCGGTCGCTCTCACCATCCTTTGCGGCTGGTATTTCTACGGCAAGCCGAACGTGGTGGAATACTTTCGCGAGATTTCGAAACTCTCGGAGGGCGGCGGGAGTACTTGAAACCGAAATGACGACCGGGGGTTCGAAGCCATGACCGAAAAGGCGACGTTCGCGGCGGGTTGTTTCTGGGGGGTCGAGGCGGCGTTCCGCCAGGTACCGGGCGTGATCGATACGACGGTCGGCTATTCGGGCGGCACCTTCCCGAACCCGACGTACGAGGACGTCTGCACCGGCCGGACCGGACACGCCGAAAGCGTCCAGGTGGAGTTCGATCCGGTGCGCGTCTCGTACGATCGACTTCTCGAAGTCTTCTGGGAGAACCACGATCCCACCACGCCCAACCGGCAGGGTCCCGACGTCGGGACACAGTACCGTTCGGTCGTCTTCGTCGACGGCCCGGAGCAGGAGAAGGCGGCGAAGGAGTCGAAGGAGAGACTTGAGAAGAGCGGGCGCTACCGCCGCCCGATCGTGACCGAGATCGCGTCCGCGCAGCA
>DASWDK010000205.1:0-4631 GCA_036395335.1 Thermoanaerobaculia bacterium | reverse complement strand
AGAATCGGACCTTCGAGCTTCAACCCGCGGGACGTCGCGCAGCCGAAGCCCGATGACGGCAGCTCTTCGACTCGGCCGGCGATCACCTCGGCGTTTTGGACCGGGACGGCGCGCGCCACGTGCCGGAGAAAGGCAGACCGCCTCTCACGCGGCTCGAGCCAGGTGAATCGGAGATCCGGCCGGCAGATGGCGAGGGGCACACCTGGGAACCCGCCTCCCGTGCCGATGTCCACGACAGAAGCGCGCGGCGGCAGCAGGTTTGCTCCGAAGGCCGACTCGAGGGCGTGCGAAGCCAGGTCTTCCGCGGAAAGCCGCCCGGCCAGATTAACCGTCCGGCGCCACCGGTCGAGCTCCGAAAGGAAGCGGGCGATGCGAGACCGTTTCTCTTCGTCCAGGCCGAGCGGAAAGTCGGCGAGCTTGCGCTCGAGAATCTCTCGAAATGCTTCAGTGGGAAGAGGTTCGACTCCGGACGACATGCGCGCAGATTATCGCGACGGCAGCGGGCGTGACGCCCGGAATGCGACCCGCTTCGCCGATCGTCCGGGGACGCTTCCGGCTGCAGCTTTCGATCACTTCGCGCGAGAGGCCCGGGATGGAGCGGTACTCGAATTCTTCCGGGATCCGGCGGCCCTCGAGGGGCTTCATCCTCTCGATCCGATCGATTTCGCGGCGGATGTAACCCTCGTAGCGAACGCGGCTCTCCAGGATCGACCGCTCGTCGCGCGAAAGCATTCCGAGAATCTCGCAGGCGTACGGCACGAGGCTCTCGACAGATAAATCCTGCCTTTTCAATAGTTTATGAAGTGTCGTGGGCTCGCCGAGCAATATGCCAAAGGCCTGTTCGAACTCCTCGCGCGTCTCGCGGTCCGGAAGGACCTCGGCAGTTCGAAGGTCCGATTCGGCGCGGCGGAGTCGCTCCTCGGATCGCATCGCCTGCGAGAATTCCTCCGGCGAAACCAGCCCCAGCCGGAGCGCGTGCGGCAGAAGGCGCGGCAGCACCGAGTCGACGCCCAAGATCAGGCGATGCTCGGCGCGCGAGGTGAACAGCCGGTAAGGCTCCTCGAGACCCTTCGTCGTCAGGTCGTCGACCATGACGGCCGCATACGCTTCCGCGCGATCCAGCATGAAGGGCTCCTCGCCGCGCACCGAGAGCGCCGCGTTGATGCCCGCCCAGATCCCCTGCGCCGCCGCCTCTTCGTAACCAGACGTGCCGTTGATCTGGCCCGCGAGGAAGAGGCCGGGGACGTCGCGGGCTTCGAGCGTCGGCCGAAGCTGGTTCGGAAACGCGAAGTCATACTCGACGGCGTAGCCGGGGCGAATCATCTCGGCGTGCGCGAGACCCACGATCTCGCGCAGGATCGCACGCTGCACCTCTTCGGGCAGAGACGTCGAGAGCCCGTTGATGTAGATCTCCGGGGCGTCCCACCCTTCCGGCTCCAGGAAGATCGAGTGGCGCGGCTTGTCGGCGAACTTGACGACCTTGTCTTCCACCGATGGGCAGTAGCGCGGTCCGATCCCGACGATCCGTCCGGAGTACATGGGGCTCAGGTGGAGGTTCGCGCGGATCAGGTCGTGGACGCGTTCGTTCGTGCTCGTCAGCCAGCAGAGCGCCTGCCGGGAAGGTAGCTCGGCGGTTCGGAACGAGAACGGCACCGGCGGATCGTCGCCGCGTTGAGGTTCGCAGAGATCGTAGTCGACCGTGTCGCGTGCGACGCGCGGCGGGGTGCCGGTCTTGAAGCGTCCGAGCGCGAGCCCGGCTCGCGCGAGCGCCGAGGACAGGCCGACCGCGGCGGCTTCGCCGACACGACCTCCCACCGTCTGCCGCTCGCCGGTGTGCATGAGACCGCGGAGAAACGTTCCCGTCGTGACGACGACCGCGCGGGAGGCGAGGCGTGTGCCGCTTCCCGTGACGACTCCGGCGATCCGGCCTCCGTCGTCGACGAGATCTTCGGCCATGCCTTCGACGAGGTGCAGGTTCGGAGTGTACGCGAGGGCTCGCGCGGCGAGCCTCGAGTACAGCCCCCTGTCGCACTGCGCCCGTGGGCCCCATACCGCCGGGCCGCGCGATCGATTGAGGATCTTGAACTGGATCCCCGCGCCGTCGGCGAGGCGTCCCATCAGGCCGCCCAGGGCATCGACCTCCCGCACGAGCTGCCCCTTCGCGAGGCCGCCGATCGCCGGGTTGCACGACATGCGGGCGATCGCCGAGAGGTCTCCCGAGAGGAGAGCCGTCTCGAGGCCCATGCGCGCTGCCGCGTGCGCCGCTTCACATCCCGCGTGACCGGCGCCCACGACGATCACGTCGAATCTGGCTGGGCCGGTCATTTCCCGATGCAGAAAGTCGAAAAAATTCGGCGGAGCACGTCTTCCGAGGTCGTCTCGCCGAAGACATCGGCGAGCGCCGCGAGTGCGCAATCGACGTGGGTCGCGGCGTATTCCGGCGAAACGCCGCGCTCGAGCGCGGCGAGGGCGTCGGCGGCGGCGGCCCGGGCCCGCTCGACCAAGTCGAGCTGCCGCAGCGACGCGAGGACCTCCGAATCCGACTCGCTCGGGACGTCCGCCGCGATCGTTTGCTCGACGAGCGTCCGCAGGCTCGCTCCGGCCTCGGGCGCGAGGCCACAGAGAGCGAGCGCCGGACGCGGGCTCTCCGCCGGGCCCGACCCCGCGCCGCCCGGGCGTTCCGTCGCTTCCAGCCGGTCAATCTTGTTCGCGACCACGGCCACGGGCTTTCCGTCGAGGTCCGCGAGAGCCGCGCCGTCCTCTCGGCACCAGCCGGCCGACGCGTCGAAGACGTAGAGGATCGCGGCCGCCTTCTCCCCTTCTTCTCGCGCACGCTCGACGCCGAGCTTCTCGATGCGGTCGTCGGTTTCCCGCAGCCCCGCGGTGTCCACCAGATCGACGGGAATGCCGCGGACGTCGATCGTCGCCTCGATCGTGTCGCGAGTGGTCCCCGGGACCTCCGTGACAATCGCACGCGCCGTTCCGACGAGCGCGTTGAAGAGGGTCGATTTCCCCGCATTGGGACGGCCGAGGATCGCGACCCGGCAGCCGGCGGAGAGGAGCCGGCCCACGCCGTAGGTCCCGGCAAGACGCGCGAGAGAGTCGCGCGCGGCTCGCAGACGAAGGAGAACGGAAGGATCGACGGTCTCTCCGACGTCTTCGGAGAAGTCGATCGTCGCGGCAAGGCTCGCGGCGGCGGCCAGCAGGTCCTCCCGCGCCTCCGTCAACCTCGAGGACAGCGCGCCCTCCAGGCGCCGGGACGAGGCCCGGGCGGCGGCCTCGGTGCGCGAGTCGATCAAGTCGCGGATCGCCTCGGCGCGGACGAGGTCGATCTTTCCCGACCGGAACGCCCTCTCGGTGAACTCGCCTGGCCGCGCCGGTCGCGCTCCGCAGGCGGAGAGCGCGCGAAGCAGTCTTTCGACGACGACCGGGCTTCCGTGGACCGAGAGCTCCGCCACGTCTTCCCCCGTGAAGGAAGCCGGAGCGAGAAAGAGCGTGGCGAGCGCGCGATCGATCGGCTCACCCTCGAGGTCGGTGAGCGACACGAGATATGGCCGGCGCGGCTCGATCGGATCGGGCAGCTCGCGCGCGACGCGAGCGAGGATTTCGCGCGTGCGCTCTCCCGAGATCCGAACGAGCGCGATAGCGGAACGGCCGATCGGAGTGGCGAGCGCGGCGATGGTGTCGAGAAGCGATTCGGCAGAGGGACGCATGGATACTCGGTTGAGAAAGACGGTGGCGAAATCCGGCTCCTCACTCCCGGTCCCTCGGCGAGGGAGACGGAAAGTGAGAAAGCCCTAGAGCGATTTGAGCTTGACCGCGACCCTTTTCAGATAGCCGTCGCCTTCACTCTCGGTCTCGACCTCCGGGTCGGACGAGAGCGCGAGGTGAACGAGCCTGCGCTCCCCCGGCGCGAGCGGCGGCAGGAGCTGCACCCGGCGCGTGCGCTTGGCCTCTTCCGCCGATCGATGCGCCAGCTCTTCGAGCGACTCCCGCTGGTGCGCGCGGAAGCCTTCGGCATCGAGTCGCGGATAGACCGGATGTCCCAGCCGGCGGCTGGCGAGGCGGCCCGTCAGGACCTCGAGGCCGTTCAGGCCTTCCCCTTTGTTGGCGAGGAGCGGCTCGACGTCGTCGCCGATCAGCTCGATCACCATCTCGTCGGGCGAGCTCTTCCGGCGGGTCTCGACTAAGAAGCCGGCCGCCGACAGCAGCTCGGAAAGGGTCGATTCGACGGCGGCGAAAGACTCTTCGTCGAGCGGTGCCGGCTCGCTCCGTCGCGGGCGGCTCGACCGGCCGGGAACGGAGACCTCGACCTCTGCGACCTCCACGCGGGCGCCGGTCCACTCCTCGCCGATTTTCTCGGCGGATCGGACGGGTCTCTCGGCCGCGGACTGCGCCTCCTCGGGCGCCGGCGCGTCGACGTCGATCTCCACGATTCGACCGCCCCAGAAGGATTTCTCGTCGCGGACGACGTGGTAGCGGACCTCGGCGGCGGATTTCTGCAAGGCGCGCGCTGCCTGCTCGACCGCGTCGGCCTCCGTCTTCGCTTCGAACCTCATCGCTTCGTCTCCTTGAGCTTCCGGCTACGCGCGCGCCATCTTGACGCGCGCGGACTTGCGCGTTCCGGAGTC
>DASWDK010000204.1:0-4528 GCA_036395335.1 Thermoanaerobaculia bacterium | reverse complement strand
CAGGAGGCCTCTTCCGTCGAGGCCGAACGGATCCTCGACTGCCTCCGCGACGCGGGGATCGTCGAAGGCGACGGATCCAGGGGATTTGTCCTGGCCGCGTCCCCGGAGAAGATCTCGATCGCGCAGATCGTGGAAGCGATCTCTCCGAATCTCTACACGATCACCCCCGAGGAGGACGACCGTGTCGTGCAGGTGTTGGAGCCCCTGTTCGCCCGGCTCGACGCGGAACGGCGCGCCCTCCTCGATCGCACGCTGGCGGATCTGAAGAGCTAGGGTCGAGGCAAGGCGGGCGCTCGCGCAGGAGAGAGCGCCGCCAGAAGGGGCGGCGTCAGGAAGGTCGTCGCGAAGACGGTGATCACGACCGCCACGAAGACCGGGTCGGGAAGGGCCCCGCTCTCTCTCCCGATCTTCGCGAAGATGAGACCCACTTCTCCGCGCGGCACCATCCCCGCGCCGATGAACGAGCGGCGCACCCCGCCCCACGCCGAGAATCCCGCCGCGAACTTCCCGAGCACGCCGACCACGATGAGCCCGAGTGCGAGAAAGAGCGCCGAACGGTTACCCGCGACGAAGGGGTTCAAATACCCGACGCCAACCTGCGCGCCGATCGTCACGAAGAAGACGGGCGCGAAGACGTCCACGGTCGGCCGCAGTGCATTCTGGATGTCGCGACGCCGATTGGTGCGGGCGAGAACGAGACCCGCGGCGAAGGCCCCGACGATCGCCGCGGAACCCGCTTTCTGGGCCCCGAGCGCCGCGAGGAGCGCGAAAGCAACGGCGACCGCGACCAGCACTCCCCGCACCTTCGCGTCGCGGACGAACCGGACGAGATAACGTCCGAGCGGCATTCCGATCACGATTGCTCCGAGAAGGAAGGCAAACGACAGGCCGGCCGAGCGCAGCGCCGCGCCGATGGATACCGATCCCGTGGCGGCGATCTCGCTCACGACGGCGAGGACGACGAGGCCGAGGATGTCGTCGGCGGCCGCAGCGCCGAGGATGATCTGACCCTCGCGGGTGGCGAGCATTCCGATCTCCGAGAGGACCCGGCTCGTGATTCCGATGGAGGTCGCGGTGAGTGCCGCTCCGACGAAAATGGCCGTCAACCTCGGGAACCCCGCCGCGCTCGTCACCAGGTAGCCGCCCAGGAATGGCAGAGCCATGCCGACGACCGCGACCACCATGGCGGGCGCGCCCACGCGCAGCAGCTCTTCTAAGTCGGTCTCGAGGCCGACTTCGAAAAGGAGCAGCATCACCCCGATCTCGGCGACTAAGAGAATGCCTGCGGAGAGCGGGACGAGACCGAGCAGCGACGGACCGAGAAGCACACCGACCGCGAGCTCGCCCAAGACGGCGGGTTGACCGATGCGCTCCGCGAGCTCGCCGAAGAGCTTTCCGCCGAAGAGCGCCGCTGCGAAGGCGAGCAGGAAGGTGCCGAGCTCGCCGTGATCCATCGCGGAGGAATGCTAGCGGAGAAGCGCTTTTTCCGCGTGCCGCAGCATGCTATTCTGCGCGCCCTCTCCGCGTGTGGGGCTGTAGCTCAGTTTGGGAGAGCGCCTGAATCGCACTCAGGAGGTCGGCGGTTCGATCCCGCTCAGCTCCACCAACTCGCAGGTCCCTCGCGCAGCTTCCCAGCTTCAGTCGCTCAAAGACCCATCCGGGCAGCAGATCGACGAAGCGCGGATCCCCGCGCAGCTCGAAGAGGAGTGGATGGACTTCAACCCTTTTCCGCAGACCTCGTTCGCGGCCGCTGCCGCTTTGGCGGATAAGCGGCGAACAATTTTCCGACCGACTCCTGGACGGCCGCTTCTCTCTTCTCAACTGAGGCCGTCGTGTCGATCGCGCTCGTCGCGGTGCCGCGCCAGACGAGCTCTTTGTCCCGCGCATCGACCAGATCGACGACCAAGGTGCCGACCGGCACTTCCTGGCGCCTGATCATCGTCGGGCCGGCGCTCGAGCGCCGCCAGCCATATCCCCAACCGGTGTCGTAGGCCCTGTACTGGACCTCCTTGCTCAGCCGGCCGTGCATCGCGACGTAGAGGTCGGGCGACTCGCTCCGGACGAGGCCGCGGGCAGCGAGCTCACGATCGATCGCCGCCGCAAGCCGCGTTTCGAGGATGTCGTTTCCGATCGTCCCCGACCGGAGCCAGTCGTAGGTCCGGTACCGCGAGAAGTCGACGGAACGGTCGTAGTCGACCGACGTCGTGATCGAGGAAACGCAGCCGACAAAGGCCGCCGCGAGGAAGAGCGCCACGGATTTCGCATTCATGCTTCGCCTCGCTTTCGAGTACGGCCGGATTCGTTCTTCATCGGGACGCGGTCACAAGCGGTTCAACCCGTCGAGGCCCGCGACCTTGTACGCCTCGGCGAACGTCGGATAGTTGAAGACGGTATCCCGGAAGTACTCGATCGTCCCGCCGAGAGCGAGCACAGCCTGGCCGATGTGGACGATCTCGGCGGCGTTCTCGCCGATCACGTGGACGCCGAGAAGCTTCAGCGTCTTCGGATCGAAGAGGATCTTCAACATTCCCACCTCGGTCCCGAGCATCTGTCCTTTCGCGAGCTCCTCGAAGCGCGAGATGCCGATCTCGTAAGCCACTTTCGCTGCCGTCAGCTCTTCCTCGGTCCTCCCGACCACCGAGATCTCCGGGATCGTGTAGATCCCGTATGGGATTGCTTCTTTGCGGCTGTGGCAGTACGCGCCGAACATGTGGCAGGAGGCGAGCCGTCCCTGCTCCATCGAGGTCGAAGCGAGCGCGGGGAATCCGATCACGTCGCCGGCGGCGTAAATGTGCGGGACCGAAGTCTGGAAGAACTCGTTGACCGAGATTCGGCCGCGGTTGTCTGCGGTCAGCCCTGCGGCTTCGAGATCGAGCAGGTCGGCGTTGGTCTGGCGGCCGACCGTGTAGAGGAGCGCGTCGCCGTGGACGCGCTTGCCGCTGTCGAGGTTCGCGACGACGCGATTCTTTTCGTCGACCTCGACCGAGACGAGTCGTTCGCCGAGCCGGAAAACCGCTCCGCGTTGGCGCATGAAGTAGTCGAGGGTCTCGATGATCTCGCGGTCCACGAAATCCAGGATCGTCGGCCTCTGCTCGATGATCGTGACCTTGACGTTCAGCGCCGAGATCATGGACGCGTACTCGAGTCCGATCACGCCGGCGCCCACGACGATCAGCTCCCTCGGAAAGCGCTCGACGCTGCTCAGCTGATCGGAGTCGATCACCCGCTTCCCGTCGAGCGGCACCTCGGAACTGTGGGCCGGGCGCGTCCCACAGGCAATCAGGATGTGGTCGGCGACGAGACGGGTCGTCCCCGCGACCCCCTGGATCTCGAGCGTGTGCGGATCGAGGAAGCGCGCGGTCCCTGGGACGAGCTCGACGTGGTTCCGCTTCAACTGGGCTCGGATGACTTCGACCTCGCGCGATATCACGGTCTGGACGCGAAAGCCCAGGTCCGACACGGAGATCTCGTCCTTCACGGCATAATCGCGCCCGTAGAAGGAGCGCTCGCGAAAACCGGAGAGGTAGAGGATCGCTTCGCGCAGCGTCTTCGACGGAATGGTGCCGGTGTGGATACACACCCCGCCGACCATCTCCTTACGGTCGACCATGGCGACCCGCTTGTCGAGCTTCGCCGCCGCGATTGCGCCCTTCTGCCCGGCGGGGCCGGAGCCGATGACGGCGAGGTCGTAGTCGCTCAAGTCTTCTCCCATTTCACGATCTTCAGATCCCTTACGAAGATCGCGTAGATCACGGGCACCAGGAGGAGCGTGATGGCGAGAACCAATCGCGCCGTTACTCCGAAGCGGTCGGGGTCTTCTCGACCTCCCCGGTCATCGGGACGAACCGCACCGGCAGGATGTCTTTCTCCGTCACCCTTCCATCGGTCGACTTGTGAAAGACCTTCAGCTCCTGGAAGAAACCTCCGACCGGAATCACCATCACGCCCCCCGGCGCGAGCTGATCGACGAGCGGCTCCGGAATCCGCTCGGGCGCCGCGGTGACGATGATGGCATCGAAAGGGGCATGCTCTGTCCAGCCGCGATACCCGTCCCCTTCGCGGACGGTGACGTTGCCGTAGCGGAGGTCCCTCAAGCGCGACGCGGCCGAGCGCGCGAGCTCCGGGACGATCTCGATCGTGTAGACCTCGCCCGCGAGCTCCGCCAGCACGGCGCTCTGATATCCCGATCCGGTGCCGATCTCGAGAACGCGCGCGCCGGGCTTCAGCTCGAGGAGCTCCGTCATGAGCGCGACGATGTAGGGCTGCGAGATGGTCTGATTTCCGGGGATCGGAAGCGGGTGATCCTCGTACGCCTGCGCCCGCTGCGAGGGATCGACGAAAAGGTGGCGCGGCACCTTGCGCATCGCGGCGAGCACGCGGGGGTCGCGTACTCCCCGCGCGACGATCTGCGCATCGACCATGCGGACGCGCCGATCCCTGTCGGTGTCGGGAGGCACCGCCGTCACCTTTCGCGCGTCCGCCGGTGGGCCACCGCAGGAGGCGGCGCCGAGCGCCGCGACGAGGAGAA
>DASWDK010000203.1:0-3176 GCA_036395335.1 Thermoanaerobaculia bacterium | reverse complement strand
GGCCGAGATCGTTGATCGTTATCGACGTCGCAACCGGCAGGAAGACGTCTCTCGTGAAGGGGTGGCTCGTGGTCGATTCGCTGGCCTGGCACCCGTCGCGCAACGAGATCTGGTTTGACGGCGTTGACCCCTCCTTTCGAGTCGCGATCTATGCGGTGGAGGGGTCCGGTCGGATTCGGATGCTCGCGAACGGGCCCGATCTCGTGGTCGTCCACGACATCAGTCGCGACGGAAACGTCCTTCTCGAGCGCGAGACGACCCGGAACGGGATCCTCTTCCGCCGCGAGGGGGAAGCCCAGGAGCGCGACCTGTCCTGGCTCGAGTCGTCCGAGATCGCCGGCATATCGAGCGATGCAGCGTGGGCGCTCTTTTCCGAGAGCCAGGAGGGGGGCGGAGAAAGAGGATCTGTCTATCTTCGCCGGACGGATGGCTCGCCGGCCCTGCGTCTGGGCGACGGACTCGCACAGAGCCTGTCTCCCGATGGGAGGTGGGCTCTCGCGCTCGAGTCGTTTCCTTCCCGCCGGCTGGTCCTCCTGCCGACCGGCGTCGGGCAGCCGCGGCCGCTCGACGCGGGGAACCTGAACGTATTGGGCGGAGCCTTCCTGCCGGACGGCCGGCGGATTCTCGTCGCAGCGAACGAACCGGGCCACCGCCCCCGCGTCTACGTCATGGACGTGGACGGCCGAGCTCCGCGCGCCTTCACCGAAGAGGGCATTACCGACGGCGCGGCAATTTCCCCCGACGGCCGGTCGGTGGCGCTCTGCGGTCCGGATCGGGTTGCGAAAATTTATCCGGTGGACGGTGGAGCGGCGCGGCCCGTCTCGGGCACCGAAACGAACGAGGTGCCGATCCAGTGGAGCGCGGATGGGAAATCGCTCTACCTCCTGCGCCGGGGCGAGCTCCCGGCCCGCATTCAGCGGCTCGATCTCGCGACCGGCAGGAAGCAGCCCTGGAGGGAGCTGATGCCGACCGATCGGGCCGGCCTGATCCGCGTCCAGTCGGTCTTCGTGACGCCGGACGGAAATGCTTATGCCTACACGGCCGGGCGCGTCCTGTCCTCCGATTTGTACCTTGCGAGCGGCCTGAAATAGCGTCGTCGGACACGGGGATTGCAGGGGAAGACGCGGGAGACCCTCGTGGCCGAGAACGAAAAGGCGCAGGCCGAACAGCTCAAGCAACAGACCGACGTCCGGGAAGCGCTCCAGCAGACGACGCCTCCCCCGGAGGCGCGCCGGATCGAAACGCGCAAGAGCCGGGCGGTTCGGCTCGGAGTCTACGCAGCGCTCGTCATCACGTTTGCGGGACTTCGGATCCTGCTCGAGGTGTCGGTCTTCCACTTCCCCCCGAGGACCGAGGATGTCCTGCTGCGCTCGACTCTCGGCGCCGCCCTCGTCGCGCTCGCGATCCTCGTCGGAAAAGTGGCCGAGATCTACTTCCTGTCCCGCCTGGACAGCATCGTGTCGCGTTACAACCTGAAGCGCATCATCCGTCTCGTCGTCGCCCTGGGCATCCTGGCGATCGTCGTGTCGGTCGTCTTCGTGAACTGGTACACGGCGGTCGTCTCCTTCGGTTTGATCTCGCTCATCCTCGGCTTCGCGCTCCAGACGCCGATCACGAGCTTCATCGGGTGGATCTACATCCTCGTGCGCAAGCCTTACCGCGTGGGCGATCGGATTTTGATCGGCGAGGCCGCCGGCGACGTCATCGACGTCTCCTACCTCGATACCACGCTGTGGGAATTCGGCGGGAAGTACCTCTCGACCGATCACCCGAGCGGCCGGATCATCAAATTCCCGAACTCGGAGGTATTGAAGACGCCCGTCTACAACTACTCGTGGCCTCTGTTCCCGTACATCTGGAACGAGATCCGATTTCAGATTGCGTACGACAGCGACCTCGAGTTCGTGGCGAAGACCATGAGCGAGGTGGCGGCAGAGGAGCTCGGAGAGAAGATGATGGAGCGCGTCAAGGTCTTCCGCGAGCTCCTCGCTCAGACGCCGGTCGACCATCTCCAGGTTCAGGAAAGGCCGGTCGTCCTCTTCCGCGTCAACGACAACACGTGGCTCGAGGCGATCGTGCGCTACGTCGTCGACCCGAAGAAGGCGGGAAGGACTAAGACGGACCTGATTCAGAAGCTCCTGAAGAAGCTGAACGCGGCGCCGGCTCGCGTGGGATTCCCGAAGGGCGACGCCCGGTGAGCGCCGCCGTTCCGGCGTTCGCGGAACGTCTGGAACCGCACTCCCGAGCTCGGTTTCCGCTCTGGGGTGCCGCGGGCCTCGCGCTCTTCGGTCTCGGCCTCTGGGCACTCGCGGCGGACCTCGAAGCCTGGAACGCGGTCTGGTATCTGCCCGCGTGGTACGGGTATCTCCTCGTCCTGGACGCGGTGATCTACGCGCGCCGTGGCCGCTCTTTCGTCGGCGGGCGCGCGCGTGAGCTCGCGGCGATGATGCTGTGGTCCATCCCTTTCTGGCTGCTCTTCGAGGCTTACAACGTGAGGCTGCACAACTGGTACTACGTCTTCGGCCTTCGGACGCTGTGGGGCTCGACGCTCCTCTCCACGCTCGCGTTCGCGACGGTGCTTCCCGCGTGCTTCTTCCACGCGGAGCTCCTCGAGGCGTTCGGAATTCCCCGCGAGAAGAGAGGACGGCCTCTCCGCGTGACCCGAAGAATCCTCGATCTCTGCCTTCTCGGCGGGGTCGCCTGCGTGATCGCTCCGCTTCTCTGGCCGACGTGGGCTTTCTGGATGATCTGGGGAGCGACACTCGGGATTCCGGAGGTCGTCAACTACCGATCCGGCGCTCCCTCCCTTCTACGGGACCTCGGAGAGGGACGCCACACGCGACTGCTGCGCCTGCTCCTCGGGGGACTGTTCGCTGGAGCGGTCTGGGAGCTGCTGAACTTCTGGGCTCGCACCAAATGGATCTACACGGTTCCGGGATTCGAGGGCTGGAAGCTCCTCGAGATGCCGTTCGCCGGCTTCGGGGGTTTTCCGCCGCTGGCGCTGTCGGCGTTCGCCTACTCCTCGTTCGTCTCGGGCCTTCGCGCTCGGCAACGGCGCCTCGCCGCCGCCGCGGCGATCGTCTTCAGCGTCTGGGCTTCCGTCGCCGCTCTCGATCGAAACGTCCAGTCGGTGCGACCGGTCCTCGCGGACCTGCCCTCGCTCGACGCCTCGGCGG
>DASWDK010000202.1:0-3629 GCA_036395335.1 Thermoanaerobaculia bacterium | reverse complement strand
GGCCCCTATGGCGGGCCGGCTCTCGCCGCGGGGGACGTCCGGAGCTTCGTTCTGGCCGGCCAGTGTGGGGTTCCCCCGACGGCAAAGAGCCTGGCCGTCAACCTGACCGTCACGCAACCCTCCTCGGGAGGGCACATCACGGCGTTTCCGGCGGGCGGCGGAGCTCCGTCGACGAGCACCGTGAACTTCTCCGCCGGACAGACGCGCGCGAACAACGCGGTGCTCCCGCTCGGCGCGACCGGCGGTATCTCGGTCTTGAGCGTGCTATCCGCCGGCGGCGCCGTTCACCTCATCGTGGATGTGAACGGTTACTTCGAGTAGCGCCACGGGCTCGTCCCGGGAGGGCGGCGGGGACCTCCTTCCCTTGACAAGGTCGGCGGCCTCCCGTAGGATTCGTCGGTTTTTCCCTCTGGCTCCGGCGGCCTCCCCCCCAGGGGGCCCGCCCGGTCGGGTAAAAGCGGTTACGGTCGATCTCGGGCCCTTCCACGGCTCCGGGGGCCCGGGGTGACAGGAGAGTCGATGCCGACGATTTCGCAATTGGTTCGAGAGGGGCGCGAGCGGGTGCGCGTCAAGACCGCGAGCCCGGCGCTCAATTCCTCGCCGCAGAAACGCGGAGTCTGCACGCGCGTGTATACGACGACACCCAAGAAGCCGAACTCGGCTCTCCGGAAGGTCGCGCGGGTGCGTCTGACCAACGGTATCGAGGTCACCACGTACATCCCCGGCGTCGGCCACAACCTGCAGGAGCACTCGATCGTGATGATTCGCGGCGGCCGAGTGAAGGATCTTCCCGGCGTCCGCTATCACATCATCCGCGGAACCCTCGACGCGGTCGGCGTCGCCAACCGCAAGCAGGGCCGCTCCAAGTACGGCGCCAAGCGTCCGAAGGCCTAGGGGGAGAGTATGCCCAGACGCCGCATCGTCGCGAAGCGCGAGATTCTCCCCGATCCGCTCTACAACTCCCAGCTCGTCACGAAGTTCGTGAACACCGTGATGGAGCGCGGCAAGAAGTCGCTGGCGGAGGGAATTCTCTACGGAGCGCTGAACAAGGTCGCCGAGAAGACTCAGGACGATCCGATGAAGACCTTCAAGAAGGCGATCGAGAACGTCAAGCCCGCGCTCGAGGTGAAATCCCGTCGGGTCGGGGGATCGACCTACCAGGTGCCGGTCGAAGTCCGCCCGAACCGCCGGACCTCTCTCGCCATCCGCTGGCTGATCGACTACGCCGGCCAGCGGGGGGAGAAGACGATGCGCGAGAAGCTCGCCGCGGAGCTTCTCGACGCGGCGAACCTTCGCGGCGGCGCGGTCAAGAAGAAAGACGATACCCACAAGATGGCGGAGGCGAACAAAGCCTTCGCCCACTACCGCTGGTAACCCGGACCTCGGACTCAGGACTTTTGCGCCATGCCCCGCACCCATCCGCTCAAGGACACCCGCAACATCGGAATCATGGCGCACATCGACGCCGGGAAGACGACGACGACCGAGCGGATCCTCTACTACACAGGGGTGAACTACAAGCTGGGCGAGGTTCACGAGGGCACCGCCACGATGGACTGGATGGTCCAGGAGCAGGAGCGCGGCATCACGATCACTTCGGCGGCGACGACCTGCTTCTGGAATGACGTTCGGATCAACATCATCGACACGCCCGGACACGTCGACTTCACCGCGGAGGTCGAGCGGTCGCTTCGCGTGCTGGACGGCGCGATCGCCGTCTTCGATGCGGTCGCGGGCGTGGAGCCGCAGTCGGAGACGGTCTGGCGCCAGGCGGACCGCTATGGCGTGCCGCGCATCGCGTTCGTCAACAAGATGGACCGCGTGGGCGCGAACTTCCCCCGCTGCGTCGAGATGATGCGGACGAAATTGAACGCGAAGCCGGCCCCGATCCAGCTCCCGTGGGGGATCGAGGCCGAGTATCGCGGCGTGATCGACGTCGTCGCCATGAAGGCGGTCGACTTCAAGGACGAGACGCTCGGCGCCAAGTTCGAGGTAGTCGAGATTCCCGGGGAGCTTCGCGCGGAGGCGGAGGCCTATCGCGAGAAGCTGATCGAAACCGTTGCCGAGACCGACGACTCGTTGCTCGAGAAGTACCTCCACGGGGGCAAAGTCGAGGCGGACGAGATCCGGGCGGCGCTCCGCCGCGCGACGATTGCCGGCGACGTTCAGCCGGTGGTCTGCGGCTCAGCCTTCAAGAACAAGGGGATCCAGCAGCTTCTCGACGCGGTCGTGGACTACCTGCCTTCCCCCGTGGACGTGCCTCCGATGATCGGGCACGACGAGGTCGGCGCGGAGCTCGTCCGGGCACCCTCGGACGAGGCGCCGTTTTCTGCGCTGGTCTTCAAGATCATGACGGACCCGTTCGTCGGACAGCTCGCGTTCTTCCGCGTCTACTCGGGCCAGCTCGACGCCGGATCATCCGTTTACAACTCGACGCGGGAGTCGACGGAGCGGATCGGACGGCTCTTGAAGATGCACGCGAACAAGCGCGAGGAGATCAAGGAAGTCTCGGCGGGCGACATCGCGGCGGCCGTCGGCCTGCGTCACGTCTCCACAGGCGACACCATCTGCGACAAGGACGCCCCGGTCATCCTCGAGGCGATGAACTTTCCCGAGCCGGTCATCGCCGTCGCGATCGAGCCGAAGACGAAGGCGGACCAGGAAAAGATGGGGATGGCTCTCGGGAAGCTCATGCAGGAAGATCCGACGTTCAAGGTCCACACCGACAGGGAAACCGGCCAGACGATCATCCGCGGAATGGGGGAGCTGCATCTCGAGATCATCACCGACCGCCTCGTTCGGGAGTTCAGCGTTGGAGCCAACATCGGCAAGCCGCAGGTCGCGTATCGCGAGGCGATCACGCGCGAGGCCCAGGGAGAAGGCCGTTTCGTGCGGCAGACCGGTGGCCGCGGCCAATACGGCCATTGCAAGATCCGCGTGAAACCCGCGGAGCCGGGCCACGAGTTCGTGTTCGACAATCAGATCCACGGCGGCGCGATCCCCAAGGAGTTCATCAAGCCGATCGAGCAGGGCATCAAGGAGGCCCTCGAGACGGGCGTGCTCGCCGGCTATCCGACGACCGGCGTCTTGGTCGAGCTGTACGACGGCTCGTACCACGACGTCGATTCTTCCGAAGTCGCGTTCAAGATCGCGGGCTCGATGGCGTATCAGGACGCCGCCAAAAAAGCGAAGCCGATCCTGAAGGAACCCATCATGGACGTGGAAGTCGTCGTCCCGGAAGACTACATGGGCGACGTCATCGGAGATCTCAACTCCCGGCGCGGCCACATCACGCACATGGAGCCGCGCGGCGGGCTCCAGGTCATCACGGCGCGCGTTCCGCTCTCGGAGATGTTTGGCTACTCGACGAACCTGCGCTCCATGACCCAGGGCCGCGGCAACTACACCATGCAGTTCGCCGCGTACGACGAGGTTCCAAAGAGCGTGAGCGAAGAAATCATCGCCAAGGTGGGAAGCAAGTAACGCGAGGAGAGAGATGGGCAAGGAGAAGTTTGATCGCAGCAAGCCGCACGTGAACATTGGGACGATTGGGCACGTGGATCACGGCAAGACGACGTTGACGTCGGCGATTACGTTGGTATTGGCGAAGAAGGGGTTGGCGCAGGCCA
>DASWDK010000201.1:0-21831 GCA_036395335.1 Thermoanaerobaculia bacterium | reverse complement strand
TCTCCGTCACCGAGAGGACACGCGAGATCGGCATCCGGCGCGCTGTGGGCGCGCGGTCCTTCGACATCCTGATGCAGTTCCTCGTCGAGGCGGTCGTACTCGCCTTTCTGGGAGGCCTCGCCGGCATCGCATTGGGTGTGGGCGGTTCGCACGCAGTGGCGAGCGCGGAAGGGTGGCCCGTTCTGGTCTCGCTGACGTCGATTCTGCTGGCCTTCCTATTTGCCGGCCTGGTCGGTGTGTTCTTCGGCTTCTACCCCGCGTACAAGGCGGCGGCACTCCAGACGATCGACGCGCTGCGCTACGAATGAGGGACAAACGAACGGCGAGAACACCGATTTCTTACGCAAGTGATTGGAGAAGGTGGCTCCTCAGGTAGGACTTGAACCTACAACCCTCCGGTTGACAGCTGCGCTGCACGGCTTTTCTACTGAGTCCTGCGCTCTGCGATTGATGTCGCACAGCGTGACACGCCGGTTTGACGGCCAAGCCTCGCGTCGGAAATAATCCCCTCGACCTCGAGGGAGGCATCCGCAATGGGGCCACGGGCTGTCCTTCTCGCTGTTTGCCTGGCGATCCTCGCCGTCTCGCTCTGCTCCGGTCAGGATTCGTCCATGTTCGTCGTTCCCGAGCACACTCCGGAGCCGGCGTTCACGCTGTTGGATATATACGGGCGGACGGTGAGCTCGAAGGACTTTGCCGGAAGAGTCGCGGTGGTGAGCTTCGGCGCCACGTGGTGCGCCAGCTGCGTGAGCGAGTTGAAGAGCCTTGAGAGACTTCAAGCGCGCTTCCCCAACGACCTGCTCGTCTACTTCGTGGCCCTCGACGGCCGAGGCGAGAAGGATGTGAAGCAGTTCATCGACAAGCACGGCTTCCGGGTGGCGACTCTCACCGACCCCCGTATGGCCGTGGCTCGCGAGCATGGCGTCCGCTGGGTCCCGGTCACGATAGTCGTCGACCGAAAGGGCGTGATGGTTGCGCGCGCGATCGGGCCGCGCGAGTGGGACGGCAAGGAAGCCGTGGACCTCGTTCAATCGTTGATGAAACGGTGAGACCGTTCGCAATCGAAGGGAGGACCAGTCATGAGACGAACCGGTGTCGGCGCAATCCTTCTCCTCGCCGCATTCCTGGTGCTCGGATCGGTTAACCTCGTGCTTGCGCTTTCGGTCGGCGACAAGGCCCCGGATTTCATCCTGCCTGCCACGACCCAGGAGAAGTGGTCCTTGAGCGAATCGATCGGCAAGAAGAACATCGTGCTCTTCGGGTTCATCGGAGCATTCACCCCGACTTGAACTCGCGAGGTCGTGGCTCTCCAGCTTGATCTGCCCAAGTTCGAGAGCCGAAATGCCCAGGTCGTGGGCATCAGCACGGATTTCCTTCCGGCGAGCGCGGCGTGGGCCGAGAAGATGGGTCTGACCTTCCCGCTGTTGAGCGATGTCTCGCGTCAGACGCTCGAGGCCTACGGCTTCCTCGAGACCGACCCCAAGAACCGGCTCTACCGTTACTCAAAGCGCGCGTACTTGATCATCGACAAGGCGGGCGTCGTCCGTTACAAGAAGATCCTCGACAAACCGGGAGACCTCGTGCCAAACGACGAGCTGCTGGCCGAGCTGGACAAGCTCAAATAACGGCGGCGACGCCTCTCAAGACCCCGCCCTCTCTCCGGGACCTGTTCGGGGGATTTGGTTGGCTCCTCAGGTAGGACTTGAACCTACAACCCTCCGGTTAACAGCCGGATGCTCTGCCATTGAGCTACTGAGGAACAGAGCGGCTCGTTCGAGCGGCCGATGACGATAGCCCGGCGACGTCGGGGGTGTCAACGGGCCCCCACTGGCGCGAATCCGCCCCTTGCCGACCGGCATAGTTCGCGTCGGTACGGAGGAACCTCATGAAGATCGGAGTACTGGGATCGGGAATGGTGGGCTCGGCGATCGCGGGCAAGCTCGTATCGCGCGGCCACGAAGTGAAGATGGGCTCCCGCAGCGCGTCGAACGAGAAGGCCACGGCCTGGGTCTCATCCGCCGGAAAAGGAGCTTCGCAAGGCACGTTCGCGGACGCGGCGGCGTTCGGCGAGATTGTCTTCAACTGCACCGCAGGGGCCGGCTCGTTGGATGCGCTCCAAGCAGCCGGGGCGCAGAACCTGCGCGGAAAGATCCTCGTCGACGTCGCGAACCCGCTCGACTTCTCGCATGGGATGCCGCCCTCGCTCTTCGTGGGCAACACCGACTCGCTCGCGGAGCGGATCCAGGCGGCGTTCCCGGAAGCGAAAGTCGTCAAGGCGCTCAACACAGTCAACGCCAGCGTGATGGTGGACCCGGGACGCGTTCCCGGTGAGACCGACATCTTCGTCAGCGGCAACGACGTGGGCGCCAAGGGAGAGGTCACACGGATCCTCAAGGACGACTTCGGCTGGAAGAGCGTCATCGACCTGGGCGACGTCACGGCGGCGCGCGGCACCGAGTCCTACCTGCACCTGTGGCTGCGCCTCTGGGGCGCCGTGAAGAACGCCGACTTCAACATCAAAGTCGTCCACTGAGTCAGCGACCCGGCGTTTCTTCCCACCCCGCGGACGTGACAAGCCAGCGCCCGCCGGAATCGGGCGAGAGACGCAGGTCGAACCGGTACGAGGCGCTCCGCGGAAGCCAACCGTCCAGTCCGGCGAACTGCCGCGGCTTCCCTGACAGCTCCGCGCGAAAACGCGCCCTCGCAGCGCCGGCGGCACGCTCGATCGTGACGTCGGAGATCCGCACGTCGAGCCGCTCGTAGGCGGCGAAGTAGCGGCGTAGCGTCGCCTCCGCGTCCGCGCGTCCGCTGCCGTCGGCGGCCTGGAAGTCTTGTGCGAGCCGATCCATGACGGAAGCGGTGTCCCTCTTTTCGGCTGCCCGGACCATCTCGTCGATCGTCCCGCGGACGGGGTCGGACCCGCTTCCGCACCCCGTGACGAGGATGAGCCCGGCGAGACAGAGCCAGCGCAAGGCCTTATTCTCGCGCATCGCATGAAACGACGCCGCGCTGTCTCCGCGTTCCTCCTCCTCTTCCTCGCCGCGGTTCTCCGCGCCGCCGAGAAGCCCGCGCTCGTCGTCGTCCTCTCGGTCGACCAGATGCGCAACGACTATCTCGATCGGTTTCGCCCGTGGTTCGGCCGCGACGGGTTCAACCGGTTCCTGCAGCGCGGCGCGCGCTTTCCGGAGGCGCGGCAGCGCCACGCCGCGACGTTGACGTGCCCGGGTCACGCGGCGATCGGCACGGGGCTCGACCCGCGCGAGACGGGAATCGTCGCCAACAACTGGTACGACGCGGCAAAGGCGCGCCGCGAATACTGCGTCGAGGACCGCGGAGCGCAGTGGGTGGGCGCGCCGCCCGACGCGCCGAAGATCCCCATCCTGCCGGCGTCGCCGGTCCTGATCTCCGGCGACTTCCTCGGCGACCGGTTGAAGGAAAAGTTCCCCGGCGCCCGGGTCGTGTCGGTCTCGCTGAAGGACCGAGCCGCGGTTCCCATGGGCGGCCGCAAGGCCGACGCGGCCGTCTGGTTCGTCCGGGAGTTCGGGCGTTTCGTCACGTCGTCCTTCTATCCTTCCCGCCCGTCGCTTCTCGCTTTCAACTCCCGGCTGCGAGCGTTCTGGGCGAGCCACTCGAAGTGGGAGCTCTCCGGACGGATTCCGGAGAAAGAACTTTCGCGGGTGACCTTCGATCCGCCGGAGCTCGCGCGGTTCAAAGGATCGCTCCCGGGGACGGGCGAGTCGTTTCCGCATTCCCTGCCCGACCTCAGAAACGTGATCGAATCGCCGTTCGGCGACGAGCTGGTGCTCGAGCTCGCCCGGCACGCGATCCGCGACTTCCACCTCGGACACAACCCCGCGCACGCCCCGGACCTCCTGATGGTCGGCCTTTCCGCGCTCGACTACTACGGCCACCGCTACGGCCCCGACTCCCGCGAGGTCGCCGACGGCGTCGTCCGGCTCGATGGACAGCTCGAAGCGTTCTTCCGCTGGCTCGACGGCGAAGCGGGCCCCCGCTCGACGTTGATTTTCCTGACCTCCGACCACGGCGCGACGACCGTTCCGGAGGTCGCCCGCGCGAAGGAGCGGCTCCGCACCGGCAAGGACGATCCGAACCTTGCCGGTCGGATCGACTGGGGAGGCGGCGGGGATTCCGCGCCGGTCGCCGAAGATTCTCCCGACCGACTCGCTCTCGAGAAACATCTCGCGGCGAAACTGGGATACTCGCTCGACCCGAAGCTTCCGAACGCGCTCGAAGGAGCAATCCTCCGGTTCGAGGAGCCGATCGGCATGTACGTCAACCGCGCGGCTCTCGCGAGGCGGCGGCTCTCACCGGAGCGCGTCAAGCAAGCGGTTCGGGACTGGCTCCGGGGACGTCCGGGCGTCCGCGCCGCGTACACGAACACGGAGGTCGGAGACGGATTGCCGGCGACCGAGCCGCTCGGCCTGGCGATCGAGCGCGCCTTCCGCGCCGACCGCTCGCCCGACGTGCTCGCCTACCTCCGACCGGGCTGGATCTTCCGCAAGGAGCCGGGCTCGACGCACGGCGAGCCCACCGAGGAGGACTTGCGGGTGCCGCTCCTCGTTTGGGGCTCGGGCGTGCGGCCGGGCTCCTGGAGCGTCCGCGTCTCGCCGCTCTCGATCGCGCGCACCGTCGCGACGCTTTACGGCTTCGAAGCGGGCGCCCGCGACGCGGAAGTGTTGGCGCCGGTGCTCGGGCGCGACGAGGAAGTTCGATCTCCAGCGACCCGGCCGTGATGGCGGACGCGATTTTTCCGTCGCTCCCCGAGCTGCTCGCCCGCGACCACCGGAGACTGGACGACCTGTTCGGCCGGTTCCTCGCGGCGATGGGATCGGAGGACACGGCGGCGGCCGAAGGCGCCATCCGCCGATTCGACGCCGCACTTCGCAAGCACACCACTCTCGAGGAGGAGCATCTCTTCCCCACCGTCCCGGGAAAAAAGCTCGTCGCGGCTCCCGCCGAGTCGGAGCGCGAGCGCCTCTTCCGCGAGCTCCGCCTCGAGCACGTCCAGGTCCGCGAGCTCTCCGGCATGATCGCGCGGGTGCTCTCCACGGGTGACGAGCCGGAGCGTGCGCGAGGTCTGGCGGCGAGTCTCGCCCGGCGCTGGGACGCGCACACGACGCGAGAGGAGAAGAAGGCGTATCCGCTCCTCTCCGGGCTCACCGATCCGGCCGGCGAAGCGGCGATCCGGAAAGAGCTCTCCGGTCGCTAGCCCGGGGCGAGGGCGTGGACCCGGACGGTGCGTTCGCGCGGGCCGTCGAGCTCGATCAAGACGATGCCCTGCCAGCGGCCGAGAACCGGCTTGCCTTCTTCGAGCGGCACCACGCACGAGATTCCGATCGCCTCGGAAAGGAAATGAGCGGGCGAGTTCCCCTCCGCGTGGTCGAACCGGACGTCGGGCACCCACGCGGCGAGCGCGCGCTCCACGTCCGTCGTGACGTCCTCGTCCCAGGTCTCGCCGACCGTCACGGCGGCGGTCGTGTGCGGGACCGATACGAGGAGCGCGCCCGACTTCGCGCCGAGCTCCTTCGCGGCCCGCTCGACCTGCTTCGTCACGTCGACGCGTGCGATCTTCTTTCGCGTCCGGACCTGGAATTCCGTGCCCGCCACGCCGGAAGTCTATGCGGAGGTCCTCACGGCGTCGGGCGCTCCGGGTAGAGCGCTCGATAGGACTCGGCGTACAGGAGGACCCGCCGCACGTAATCGCGCGTCTCCGCGAACGGGTGCGACTCGATGATCTCGTCCTCCGAACGGCCACGGTTCTCCGCCAGGACCCGCTGCATCCGCGCCGGCCCGCCGTTGTAGGCCGCGAGCGCATACGCCTGGTGACCTCCGAAGCGGTCGAGGAGCTGCCGGAGGAACGCCGCGCCGAGGCGCGCGTTGACGCCCGGGTCGTAGAGAAACGCCCGCCGGTAACGTACGCGCAGAACCGATTTCGCGAGGGGCTTCGCCGTGCCGGGGAGGAGCTGGGTCAACCCGAGCGCTCCCGCGTGCGACCTCGCTAACGGGTTGAAGACGCTTTCCTGACGGACGAGCGCCCGCAGGAGCGCCGGATCGAGACGGAACTCGCGCGCGTGAGCGGAAAGAAACGCGCCCTCCTCGATCGGATAGTGAAGGCGGCGCCAGCCGTCAGGCACGCGACCCTCCTGCGCCGTGCCGAGCTCTCGAAACGCGCGCTTCGCGGCGGCGGCCGCGGTCGCGAAACGACCGAGCGCGAAGTCGGCCTCGGCCACCCGCAGGTCCCGGCCGCGCGACGGCCGAAGCACCCGGGCCTCGCCCGCCGCGTCCTCGAACATCCTCAGGCGCAGAAGCTCGTCGGTGCGCCGGAACTCCGCGGTTTCCGTCGAAGGGTCGGGAAGCGGGGGCGCCGGAGGCGGTCCCGCTTCGCCCGCGGAGCGCTGCCGCGAAAAAAAAGCGTACACGTCCGGCGGAGTCGCCGCGGCGAGCGACGAGTAGATCGCCCGGGCTTCTTCGCGGCTTCCTTCTCTCTCGAGACAACGGGCGCGCCAGTAGGAGAGTCGCCGGTCCCTCCCGACGTCGTCGTACGTGGCCGCGAGCGCTTCGAATCGGCGACGCGCTTCCCGGAAATCGCCCGCGCGCCACTTCTGCCACCCGAGCTCCCAGACCGGCTCGAATCCACGGACCGTTCCGCGCGTCTCGCGCGTCAGCTCCCGCGCCTCTCCGAGCGCCGACTCGAAGTCGTCGGCCTCCGCGGCCAACCGAACCAGCCGCTCACGCGCGCCCTCGCGGGCCGAGGCCGGCGCCGACGCGACGGCAACGCTCTCGAGCGCGTCCCGGATGGCGCGGATCGCCGGGCTCTTCGCCACGGGAGCGCCGCGCGCCTTCGCGCGAAGCCTCGTAAGGAGAAGATCCGTCCGGAAGAGCGTCGCTTCGAACCATTCGGGCGTGTCCTTCGGAACCTGCGCCGCGGCGGCTTCCGCAGCGCCCGCGCGCCCGGTCGCCGCAAGGGCGCGGGAACGTGCGAGCTGGTTCGCCGCCCGGTCGGAAGCCGGCCACGCGGAGGGTCGCTCGGAGAGAAGCTGCAATCCGCGCTTCGCATCTCCCGCGGCGAGCAGAGCCCGGCCGTGGCGAGCCCGCTCCGAGGAGGGAAGCCGCCGCTCCTCGAGGCGCATCGCAGCGCGAACCGGAGCCGGCGTCGTGCGGCCGGCATCCATCGTGGGAGCGCGGAGGAGAAGCGAGCGGGCGGCGGAGGAGACCGTCCCGCGATCTTTCACGGCGATCCCGAGGCGGACCCGCTCGAGCTCGATCGCGATGCGTTCGGGCGAAGGCGCCCGCGCCGCCGCTCGTTCCAGGATCGCGAGCGCGTCGCGCGGGTGACCGAGTCTCTCCAGGACCTTCGCGAGCCTGCGGCCCGTTGCCGTTCTCCCGGCGAACGCCTCGTCGGATTCGAATACGGCCCTCCACTCCTGAGCGGCCTCCGCGTCGCGGTTTTCCGCTTCGAGCACGCGCGCCAGCCGATCGAGCCGGTAAGGCTCCAGACCAATTGCTGCCGCCGCCGCCCCGCGCAGGCGGCGCTCCGCGGACACGTGGTCCTTCCGCCGCTCGTCGTCGCCGGCGAGGAGAAACGCGATGCGCGCGTCCCACGCGCGCTGCTCCGCCCGCTGCTCAATTTCTCCGAGAATCCTTTCCGCGTCGACTCGCTCTCCACGCTCGAGAAGATCGGCGGCGCGCGCGAACTCCGCGTCGAAGTCGCCGGTGACCGGACGAATCGCGATGTCCGCTCTCGCGAGCGACGTCGTCAGCAGGATTAGAAAGACGAAAGGTGCGCGGAACCGGAACACGACGCGGGCAAAAGGGGGAGGAGGGTGGCCTATTCGCGTGCGGCCGGGGGTCGAAGCGACATCCCCAGGTCCTCCGGCCGGCCGTCGGCGAGGACGTCGACCAGCTCCTCGTAGTAGTAGTCGGCGCCCGCCCGCACCTCCGGAGCCACCCTCTGCTCGTAGAGCCGCCGGCCCCGTTCGATGTCGTCTCTCAACCGCGCCGAGAGATTGCCCCGCTCGCGCCCCTCGACGATTGACTCTTCGTTGTAGAGCTTGATCTCCGAGGCGAGCAGCCGCGCGAACCGGCGCGCTTCGTCGCGTCGCTCGTCGCTCGCCGGCGGAGCGAGAGGACCTCCGAGCGATCGCGCCGGCTCGGGCCCGGCGCCCGGGCGCGGGAGCGGCGCGGCGCGACTCTCGGAGGGAGGCACGGATGCGAACAACGGCGGCGGCTCGGACGCCGAGCCGGTCTCTCGGACGCGGAGCGGCGGCGAGGGGACGAGCTTGCGTTTCGCCAGGCGGTCCACGACGAGCCCGGCGAGATAGGTCAGCAGGGCGATCGCGTCGGGGTCGAGCTTCGAGCGCTCCGCAGGGATTGCGTCGGCGTAAAGGGCTCCGGAGACCTTCTCCCCCACGACGAACGGAACGAGAACCGCGTCCGCCGCGTCGGCGGCGCCGAGCGCGCGAGAAATCTCGTTTCCTTCCACGAGACGCTGCGGAACTCCATCGCGAACGAGCTGCAGGGCGTCCGCCGCCGGAAGGATGTC
The DNA here is from genome assembly GCA_036395335.1 of Thermoanaerobaculia bacterium. GTDB lineage: Bacteria > Acidobacteriota > Thermoanaerobaculia > UBA5066 > Gp7-AA6 > Gp7-AA6. The sequence continues at coordinate 13,268 of DASWDK010000201.1, read as the reverse complement.
CGATCCCCGCTTCTGCTCCCGTTGACCCGAGAACCCGGCGGACTTCCACGGCTGCGAGCGGCCGTTCCGCTCGACGATCAAGACCACTCGCGAGGCGTGTCGGAGACATTCCTCGAGAAAGCGGGTGAGCGCTTCGACCTGGTCGGCCGCGTCGTCGAGCCGCCGGGCCGCTTCGATCGAGATCGCTCGGCGGGCGGGGCGCTCATCCGCCGTCGCCGGCCCGCGCAGCAGCTCTTCCGGGAGAATTTCCTCGGGGTTCTCGGCGAGGCGCGACAGGAGCTCTTCCCAGCGCCGGTCCGTCTCCAAGCGCAATCGCTCGAGCTCGGCGCGAAGCCTCGCCAGACGCTCCGCCAGGCGCGAACGAAGGCGATCCGACGACGCCGTTTCTTCCCGATCGGCCACGGCGCCCGATTATGAACGGCTTCCGGGGGCGTGTAGAGAAATGAGGGAAGCCCGGGCGGGTTGGGAGCGTTCTCTTTGCGCGCGTGGGGGCTCCGTCGGCGGCGCCCGGGCGCTCAAAGAGCTAAACCATTGGAGACAAGGGATTTCGTTGACAGGTCCGAATCGGACGGGGTAAAATCGCCGGATTCGAGCCTGCGGAGAAGGGGGTGAATGTTCGTGCCTCTCGTCCACGTCAAAGAAGACGAGTCCTTCGAGAACGCGATGCGTCGGTTCAAGCGCAAGTGCGAGAAGTCGGGGATTCTCTCGGAGCTGAAGAAGCGTCAGCATTACGAGAAGCCGAGCGCGAAACGCAAGCGCAAGGCGATCCAGGCTCGCAAGAAGATGCTCCGCAAGCTCTCGGAGGAGCGTCGCGCCACGATGTAATCACCCTTCCGGCGGAGGACGCCGTCGATCTCCACGCACTCGAGTTCGACGTCGTCCTCCGACTGATTTCCGCTCTCGCCCGAACCGGCCCCGGTCGCGAGGCCGTCCTCGAAACAAAACCTTCCTGGGGTGAAGCGCACGTCCGCCGGCGCCTGGAGGAAACCTCCGAGCTCTCCCTGTTCCGCGCCCGCGAAGGACGCCTGCCGCTCGCCGGACTCCAGAACGTCACGGCTCCGCTCGCCGCGCTCGAGGACGCGGGCGGCGCGGCAGCGCCCGAAGACTTCCGTCCGATCCTCTCCTCGGCGAAAGCGGCGCAGGCGGTCCGCCGGGCTCTCGGCAAGACCGAGTCGGCTACGCTCGCGGAACGCGCGAGCCGGCTGCCCGACCTGCAGGCATTGGTCGACGCGGCCGCGCGGATCTTCGGTGCGGACGGCGCGGTCCGCGACGATGCATCGCCGGAGCTCGCGGCAATTCGCCGCCGCCTTCGCCGCCGGCGCACCGAGGTTTCGCGGATGCTCGAGAAGATGCTCGAGACCCGCCGCGACGCGCTCGCCGACGCCGTCCTCGTGCTGCGGAACGATCGCTATTGCCTGCCGGTCGCCGCTTCGGCGCGATCGCGGGTCGCGGGGATCGTCCACGACCGTTCAGGTTCGGGTCAGACCGTCTTCGTCGAGCCGCTCGAGGTCGTCGAAGCCAACAACGAGCTCGCACTCGCCGGAGCGGAGGAGCGGCGGGAGGTCCAGAGACTCCTCACGGCGCTCGGCCGCACCGTGCTCGACTCCGCGAGCGACCTCCTCGCGATCGAGCGGGAGCTCGCCTCACTCGACGCGGTAGAGGCGGCCGTGGAGTTCGGTGAGCTCTGCGCCGGCCGCGTGCCTGAGATTTCGGACGACGGCTCGTGGGCGCTCGAGGGCGCCCGGCACCCCCTTCTCGATGCGCGGCTCTCGGAGCTGCGCGGCCGCGTCCTCGGCGAGTCCCGTTCCGCGAACCACTCCGAGCGGGACGCGGTCCCGCTCGACTTCCAGCTGTCGCGCGAAAGACGGATTCTCGTCGTCTCCGGTCCGAACGCGGGAGGCAAGACCGTCGTGTTGAAGACCGCGGGCCTCCTGACGCTGATGGCGCAATCGGGGATTCCGATCCCGGCAGGGCCCGGGACTCGGATTCCGGTGTTCTCGGCGGTGCGAACGGAGATCGGCGACGCGCAGGAGATCCTCTCCGACCGTTCGACGTTCTCCTCCTCGATGGAGACCCTCGCGGAGATCCTGGGGAGGGCCGCGCCGGACCGGCTCGCCCTGATCGACGAGATCGGAAGCGCGACCGACCCGGAGGAAGGAAGCGCTCTCGCCGTCGCGTTTCTGGAGGAATACCTCGCCCGAGGCGGGCGCGCGATTCTCACGACCCACTTGTCCGCGGTGAAAGGGTTCGCGGCCGGCAACCCCGAAGCGGTCTGTGCCGCGATGGAGTTCGACGAAAAAACCGGACGGCCGACGTATCGGCTGCACGCCGGATTCGCTGGGAGGAGCCGCGCGCTCTCGGTCGCCGAGCAGCAGGGCTTGCCGCGGAACGTGATCAGCCGCGCGCGGGAAATTCTCGGAAGCGCGTGGGAGCGTCGCGACCGGGCGGAGTCGGACGCCGAGGCGGCGCTCGAGAGGCTGCGGCAGGCCGAGACCGAGCTCGCCCGCGAGAGGGAAACGGCCAGAAGCGAAGCCGAGCGGCTCGCGGTGGAGCGGGAAGCCGCCTTCCGAGAGCGTGAGCGGATGCTCGAAACCGGCCTCGCCGGATTCGAGAAGGCGAAGAAGGAGCTCGCCCGGCGCGTCGAAGCGGAGTTGGACTCCATCCGGGAAGACACAGTGCGCCGCGCGAGCCGGTCGGCCGCGAGCATCCTTTCGGAGGCGGAAGACGTGGCTGCGGGGGAGACCGTCGCGCAAGCGCGGGAGGAGCGCGTCGCCCGGTCGCGCGCGATCGCGCCGGGTGATCGCGCCCGGCTGCGCGGGACTCGGACGGAGGCGACGGTCGAGTCGCTCGAGGCAGACGTGGCATGGCTCCAGATCGGCGGGAAGAGGATGCGGGTGCCGCTCGAGGAATTGGAGAGGGTGGGAGGCGCCTCTGCGTCGTCCGCCTCACCCCGGACCTCCCCCGGCGGGACGGGGAGGGAAGACGTCGCGGCTTCCACACCGGAGGTCAACGTCATCGGGCAACGGCTCGACGAGGCCATCGAGATCGTCGAAAAGGCGCTCGACGGCGCGCTCCTCGCCGGTGCGGGCAGATTTCGCGTCGTGCACGGCCACGGCACGGGAAGGCTGCGCGCCGGATTGCGAGATCATCTCCGAAAGCATCCGGCCGTGTCGCGGCTGCGCGCGGCCGACCCGCGCGAAGGCGGCAACGGCGCGACGATCGTGGAGCTGGCGTGATTCCTCTCGCTGTACCGGGGGATCCCTCGCTTCGCTCGGGATGACAGGATAAAGACATGTCGGATCTGGACATCAACGACAACGTGCTCGCTGAATTGCGCGCCGCCGTCGACATCGTCGAGGTCGTCAGCGAGCACACGCGCTTGAAAAAGGCGGGGCGCTCGTGGAAGGGCCTCTGCCCGTTTCACAACGAGCGCACGCCCTCCTTCACCGTCGATCGCGACAAGGGTCTCTACCACTGCTTCGGGTGCGGCGCCGGCGGCGACGTGATCCATTTCGTGCGCCAGATCGACCGGCTCGACTTTCCCGAGGCGATCGAGGCGCTCGCTTCGCGCTTCCATGTGACGATTCCGCAGCGGGTCTCGCACGGAGCGCGCGACGAGCAGCGGGAGAAGCTCCTCGCCGCGGTCGCCGCAGCGCAACGCTTCTACGCCGCCGAGCTCGCGAAGCCCGGAAACCGCGCCGCTCTGTACCTCGAGGAGCGGGGCGTTCCCGGATCCGTCGCCAAAGCCCTCGGCGTCGGCTACGCCCCCGCCGGTTGGGAGACCCTCGCGAACGGCCTCGGCGGCGCCTGGCCGGAGGCCCTGCTCGTCGATGCGGGATTGCTTCAACCGCGTTCGGAGGGACGCGGATCCTACGACCGTTTTCGAAACCGGCTCGTCTTCACGATCCGCGACGAGCGCGGCCGACCGGTCGGTTTCAGCGGCCGTGCGCTGTCGTCCGAAGATGAGCCGAAGTATCTGAACTCTCCGGAGTCGCCGATCTTCGTGAAGAAGAGGCTCCTTTACGCGCTAACCGACGCACGAGAGGCGATTCGCCGGCGCGAGAGGACGGTTCTCGCCGAGGGCTGCTTCGACCACCTTGCGCTCTATCTCTCCGGTGTCCAAGAGACCGTCGCCTCCATGGGAACCGCGCTGACCCCCGAACAGTCAGCGAAGTTGAAACGCCTCGCGTCGCGGGTCGTACTCTGCTACGACGGGGATTCCGCCGGGCGCGCAGCCGCGAGAACGGCCCTCCCGCACCTCCTCTCGCAGGGGCTGGAAGTGCGGGTCGCCCGGCTCCCGTCCGGCGAGGATCCGGACGACGTGCGGCGGCGGGAAGGAGGCGATGCTCTCGCCTCGCGGATCGAGGAGGCTCCCGGATACCTCGACTGGCTTCTCGAGGAGCTGCGACCGGGCGAGCCGCGGATCTCGCCGGAGGAAAAGAAGGATAGGATCCGCGCAATCTTAGAAACCCTGTCCGCGATTCCCGACCGAATCCTCCGTTACGAGGAGTACCGCCGCGTCTCCCGGGACGTGGGCGTGCCCGTCGAGGTCCTCTGGACGGCCGAGCCGGCAAACCGGGCGCCTGGCGGCGCAACCTCGGGTGTGCGGCCGGTTTCGGCGCCTTCCCCGCCACCGGGAACGCCGCCCCCCGGGCAGCCGGGAACGCTCGGAAATGGATCGGTGTTATCGGGAGGGGAGATTCCCGTCGCGGAACGGCGGTTGCTCCAGCTGCTCATCCGGGGCGGAGAGCATATCTCCTTGATTCAGGGGAACTTACGGACGGAACACCTTACGCATCCAGGTGTCCGTGGGTTGGTCGAGACATTCGGCCGGAGCGGGAGCGATCCGGGAACGGTTGATTTTCACAAACATCTGGCTCACCTTAGAGAATCGAGCGACATCGCCCTCGTATCTCGTCTCGCGCTCGAGGAGAGCCCTGAGCCGACGAAGGAGGAGGTTTTGCGCCTCCTGCGGCGTCTCGAGAAAAAGTACTTAGAACGGGAGCAGGCGGCGGTCCAGGAGGCGATCCGGCGGGCGGAAGCGGCCGACAAAGGAGACGAGCTCTCGCGCCTGCTTCGGCGCAAACAGGAGATCGGGAAACGAATCGTGGAGCTCGGGCGTTAAAGCCCGGGCGAAAGGAAGAACTTGGTGATCGAGGAAAAGTACCCGGAAGTCCAGCTCCTTTTCCGTGCGGGGAAGGACAAGGGCTACCTGCTGTACGAAGAGATCCAGACGATCCTCTCCGACGAGATCGTCGGGAGCCCGCGCGAGCTCGAGCAGGTCTACGAGCGGTTCTTCGACCTCGGGATCGAGGTCGTCACGGATCCCGACCGCGCGGCGAGGAAGCGCGCGGCGCTCGACGCCGAGACCGCCGAGGAGGCGCGCGAGGCGGTCGAGAAGACCAACGACCCCGTGCGGATGTACCTGCGCGAGATGGGGACCGTCAAGCTCCTCGACCGCGAAGGGGAGGTCCGCATCGCCAAGCGCATCGAGCAGGGCGAAGCGAAGATCTACCAGGCCCTGGCGAACAACCCCGTCGTGCTCGAAGAGCTCCTGAAGCTCCTCGAGAACGCGGGCCGCGACTCACGCATGGTCAACGAGCTCGTCAACCTCTCGGAAGACGCGGACGACCTCGACGACCGGGCCGCTCAGCGGATCGAGGCGGTGCTGGCGAGCTTCAAGAAGATCGGCGCGCTCGACAAAGACATCAAGCGGATGAAGTTCAAGGCGCGCACGATCAAGAAGGGCACGAAGGCCCTGGCGCGCATCGAGGCTTCGATCGACCGGCGCATCGCCGACATGGCGAAGTTGATCCGCGCGGCGGACTTCACGCCGGCCGTGCTCAACCGCGCGATCGGGATCCTGAAGGACATCGACCGGCAGATGTCGGTGCCGGAGTCCACGATTCGGCAGGACTCGACGACCCTCAAGAGGGAGAAGAACGCGACGCGGATCGACTTCTACAAGCGGCGCATCGCGAAGTACCGCAAGTCGCTCCGTGAGCTCGAGCAGAAGTTCGGGGTCACGCACGAGGACGTCAAGAAGACCCTGCGGATGGTCCGCGAGGGCGAGGAAGAGGCCGATCAGGCCAAGCACGAGCTCATCGTGGCGAACCTTCGGCTCGTCGTCTCGATCGCGAAGAAGTACACGAACCGGGGGCTGCAGTTCCTGGATCTGATCCAGGAGGGCAATATCGGGCTGATGAAGGCCGTCGAGAAGTTCGAGCATCGGCGCGGGTACAAGTTCTCGACTTATGCGACGTGGTGGATCCGCCAGGCGATCACGCGCGCGATCGCCGACCAGGCGCGGACGATCCGGATCCCGGTCCACATGATCGAGACGATCAACAAGTTGACGCGCACATCGCGCTCGCTCGTGCAGGAGCTCGGCCGGGAGCCGAACGCCGAAGAGATCGCCAAGCGGATGGACATGCCGGTCTCAAAGGTCCGGAAGATCATGAAGATCGCCCAGGAGCCGATCTCGCTCGAGACCCCGATCGGCGAGGAAGAGGATTCGCATCTGGGCGACTTCATCGAGGACCGCCAGGTGCTCTCACCCATCGACGCGGTTCTCGTGTCGAATCTGCAAGACCAGACGCGCCGAGTTTTGAAGACGCTCACCCCGCGCGAGGAGCAGGTCCTGAAGATGCGGTTCGGCGTCGGCGACGGATCCGAGCACACGCTCGAGGAGGTCGGTCGCTCCTTCAACGTCACCCGTGAGCGCATCCGGCAGATCGAGTCGAAGGCGTTGCGCAAGCTTCGGCATCCGTCGCGGGCCAAGAAGTTGAAGCCGTTCCTGGAAACGATCCGGTAAACGGTTCGGGTTCGAAGTCCCGGAGGCCGCGCCGCATCACGGGGCTGCTTTGCTATATATTTGACCGCGCGAAGCGCGCGCCGGGGTCCATAGCTCAGCGGTCCAGAGCCACCGGCTCATAACCGGTCAGACCCCGGTTCGAATCCGGGTGGACCCACCAAGGGTCATTGAAGAAGGCTGGAGAGATTGGAGAGAAGGACTCGAGACCGAAAAGAAACGAAAAAGGCTTCTCTCAGAGGGTGTTCCACGACCGGAACACCCTTTTTCATCTCTTCCCCCGGCCGTTCCCGGTGTAACGCATGAACACACCGCTCGAGGAGCTCTACCGACTCCAGGATCGGATCCGATTCGTACAGTCGCGCCAGAAGGACCGCGACACGATCCCCTCCGAGCTCGTCGAGGTGGATCGCGAGTACCAGGAGAAGGTGGAAGCCGTCGCCCGACTGAAGAAGCGGTATGCCGAAGCGGAGATCGAGCGGCGCAGGGCCCATGCCGAGCTCTCCGAACAACGCGAGCGGCTTCGGAAGTATCAGACGCAGCTCCGCGCCGTCCAGAACAGCCGGGAATACGGCGCGGTCCTGAACGAGATCGACGGCGTCGAGAAACTGGTCCGCGCCGCCGAGGACAAGATCGTGCACCTCGACGACGAGATCCAGAGCGCGTCGAAGGACCTCGCGAGCCGCGAGGAGATCCTGCCGCTCGAGACCGAGCAGCACGAAGAGCGGCTGAAAGACTGGCGCACCGCTCAGCGCGCGATCAACGAGGAGCTCGCCAGCGCGCAGGAGGAGATCGCCCGGCTCGAGACGGCGATGCATCCGCGGGACCGCGCGGAATTCCTGCGACTGCTCGAGAAAAAGGGCGGGCAGGCGATCGTGCTCGTACTGGGAGGATCGTGCTCCGCCTGTCACGTCAAGATCCGACCCGCCGCGCTTCAGGCGCTAAAAGCGGGCCGTGAAATCACCTACTGCGACAGTTGCAAGAGAATTCTTTACTGGGACATGCAGAGGTCATAGAGACCGGTCGACGTCGAACGTAAAACGTCAAAGGAACGGGCGACGGCTCCGTTTGACGTTTTACCTTTTACGTTTCACGTACCATGAGATTCCGCGCCTACATCGACGGGGCCGCGCGGGGCAATCCGGGGCCCGCGGGGGCGGGAGTCTTCGTCGAGCCGGAGCGGAGTCGCCCCGCGCTCGAGTTCTACGAGCCGCTCGGAAACACGACGAACAACGTCGCGGAGTACCGGGCACTCCTTCTCGCACTCGAGCGCGCCGAGGAAGCGGGCGCCGACGAGGTCGAGATCCGCTCCGACAGCCGGCTCTTAGTCGAACAAATGCGCGGAAACTTCCGCATTCGCGCCGAGCACCTGAAGCCCCTGCTCTCCGAGTCGGTCTTGCGCGCGAAGCGATTCCGGAGCTTTTCGATCACTCACATCCCGCGTGAGAACAACGTGCGCGCGGACCGGCTCGCCAATCTCGGCGCGGACGCGAGCGAGAAGTCCACCCGGTTTTGAAGGACCTTCCGTCCGAGGACGAGCTTTCGGAGCGGCGCGAGCGGGTCCTCGCCGGGATCGCCGCGGCGGCGGATCGCCGCGGGAGGGACGCCGCGAAAGTCGCCCTTCTCGCGGTCACCAAGGGTCATCCGGCGGAGCTCGTCTTGCGCGCCGCGCGCGCCGGATTCCGGCTCTTCGGCGAGAACCGCGTCGTCGAGGGGGCTCGAAAGATCGAGGCGGTTGAGCCGGTGTTTCCCGGGCTCACCTGGCGGCTCATCGGTCCCCTGCAGACCAACAAGGCGAAGGCGGCGCTACAATGGTTTTCAGCAATCGAAAGCCTGGATCGTGAACGACTTGCCGCGCGCCTGGAAGCTCTGCTCGCGGCGGAGGGCAGGACCGTTCCCGTGCTGCTCGAGATCAACATCGGCCGCGAGGAGACGAAGTCCGGCGCCGCGCCGGAAGTTGCGGAGAGCCTCGCCCGCACCGCGCTCGCGTGCCCGCACCTCGACGTCCGCGGTTTGATGGCGGTCCCCCCTTTCGACGTCGATCCCGAGCGCTCCCGCCCGTTCTTTCGAGAGCTGCGGGAGATCCGGGACCGCCTGGCCGGCCGCGTCGGGCGCCCCCTCGCCGAGCTCTCGATCGGGATGAGCCATGACTTCGAAGTCGCGGTCGAGGAGGGCGCGACCGAAGTCCGCGTCGGGACGGCGCTCTTCGGGCCGAGGGGGGCGGAATGAACGTCGGGAGCGCCTTCGCCGCGGCGGTGCTGCAGGTCGTCTTCGCGATCCTGCAGGTAATCCAATGGCTCGTGATCATCGCGGCAGTGATCTCCTGGGTGAACCCGGACCCTCGCAACCCGATCGTGCAGTTCCTCTACCGGACGACCGAGCCGATCCTGCGGCCGTTCCGCCGGATTCTCCCGCCGCGACGGACGGGAGGGATCGATCTCTCGCCGATCCTCGTGATCCTGCTCATCCTGTTTCTCAAAGTTCTTCTCTCAAACCTCTTCCTGACGTCGACCCGCGCCTTTTAACTTGCAACCGGAGGAACAACCATGCCCTCGCGCCTGACTCCCCTCGAAATCCAGAAGCACCGTTTTTCGCGCAAATGGAAGGGTCTCGACCCGGTAGAGGTTGGCTCGTTTCTCGAGCTGGTCGCGGAGGAAATGGAGGCATTCGCTCGGGACAACGCCAGCCATCAGGGGCGCATTCGCGCGCTGGAGGAGGAGAACGCGGACCACCGCGAGAGAGAGCGAATCCTGAAGGAGACGCTCGTCTCCGCGCAGCGAGCGTCCGAAGACATTCGCGGCGCCGCCCAGAGCAAGGCGGAGCTGATCGTGCGGGAAGCCGAAGACTCCTCGGAGCGGCTGACCCACAACGCGCTGCAGCGGGCCGCGGAGATCGAGAAGGCGATCCACGATCTGAAGATCCAGCGCGCGAACGTCCGACTCGAGATCCAGAAGATGCTGGAGCTCTACCAGCAGGTGATCGAGATGGATCGACAGCAGGACGAGCAGGACCGGCCGCTTTCGTACATGCGGAGGAACAATCCGGGCGGATAGCCTGTCCTTCTGAGGCGCGAAGCGCCGAAGAATCCCATGACCTCATTCGACATCCGCGGCGCCGCGTCGCTCGCGACGCCTCTCGGCTCGCGGGCCCGTCGCGGGCGAGCGCAGGGCGAGATCTTCCGGCTCCGGCAGCCGGCTCTCCGCGCCGAAGACGGAGTCCTCGTCTTCGTTGGGGCCGAGAGCGATTACCGGCGCGAGTACGCCCATCCCGCCGACGTCACGCTCGACGCGACCGGCCAGACTCTCCTTCCGGGGTTCGTCGATGCCCACACACATCCGGTCTGGGTCGGCGACCGCGGCCCCGAGATCGGCCGCCGGCTGGCGGGCGAGAGCTACGCGTCGATCGCCGCGGAGGGTGGCGGAATTCTCGCGACCGTGCGTGCGACGCGGGCCGCATCCCACGAGGAGCTCTCCGGGGCGTTACACCGACGCCTTCGCGCGATGCTCGAGCACGGCACGACCACCGTCGAGGCGAAGTCCGGATACGGCCTGACCGCCGGGGACGAGATCCGGGCGCTCCGACTGCTGCGCGAGCAAGACGGCCCGGAGAATCCGCGCGTCGTGCCGACGCTCCTGGCCGCGCACGAGATCCCGCCGGAGTACCGCGACCGGCGAGCGGAGTGGGTGCGCGTTGTCGCCGAAGAGATCGTGCCGCACGCCGCGCGCGAGAAACTCGCCCGCTACTGCGACGTCTTCTGCGAAGAGGGTGTATTCACGGTCGACGAATCCCGGACGATCCTCGAGGCGGCCCGTCGGGCCGGCCTCGGCCTCCGCATTCATGCCGACGAGCTGACGCGGTCGGGCGGGACGCTGCTCGCGGCAGAGCTCGAGGCGGCATCCGCCGATCACCTTCTCTTCGCGGGCGACGCGGAAATCGCCGCGCTCGCGCGATCCGGCACTGTCGCGGTCATCCTGCCCGGAACGGCGTGGTGGATGCGCTCGCGCCGCGCTCCCGCGCGCTCGATGATCGAGTCGGGCGTCCCGGTCGCGATCGCCTCCGACGCCAACCCCGGTACCTGTTATACGGAATCGCTCGCCGCCGTGGCGCCGCACGCGTGTCTCGATTCGGGGCTCACCGTCGAAGAAACGCTGACCGGAATGACGCTGAATGGCGCGGCATCGCTCGGACTGGCGGATCGGATCGGTTCGCTCGAGACGGGCAAGTCCGCGGACGTCGTCGTGATCGACGCTCCCGACGACCGTCACCTCGTCTACCATTGGGGCGTCGATCTGGTGTCGGCCGTGGTGCGGAGCGGCCATCTGGTGAATTCAAAGTTCAAAGTCCAAAGTTCAAAATAGCCGCAATGGACTTCGAGAAGCTCTCGTTCGAAGACCTGCTCGCCGCCTTCGCATCCAATGCGCCGACGCCCGGGGGCGGCACGGCCGCGGCGCTCGCGGCGGCGACGGGGGCGGCCCTGGCGGAGATGGTGGCGGCCCTGACGCTCTCGAAGGAGAAATACGCCGCGTCCCACGATGCCGTGCGGCCGATCGCCGGGGCGGCGCGACGGGCGCGCCAGGAGTTTGTGTGGCTGGCGCGGCAAGACTCCGAGGCGTACGACGCCGTCGTGGCGGCGCGGGGTCTTCCGAAAGAGACCGAGGCGGAGCGGGGCACGCGAACTCGGCGCATTGCGGAGTCCAACCGGCTCGCCGCCGAAGTCCCGATGCGGACGGCCCGGGCGGCGGTCCGGCTTCTCGCGACGCTGCCGGAGCTCGCCGCGAAGGGGAACCCCAACGCGGTCTCCGACGCGGGCACGGCGGCTCTCCTCCTCGACGCAGCCATCCATGCGGCCCTGCTGAACGTCGCAATCAACCTCGGTGGCGCGGACGACCGGGAGTTCGTCGCAAACATGCGGGCGGAGTCGGAGAGGACGACGCAGGAGGCGGCGCGGCTGCGCGAGAGGGTTCTGGAGACCGTCCATAAGAGCTTCTAGCCGCGCGGTCGACTCTCCAACCTCCTCTCTGCCCGGGGCTTGCGCGCGAGCACCAACGCGTACGTTTTTCCTTGACACGCACTTGCGGATTTGCTATCCTTTTTCCATTGAATCGCGCGGTACCGGAAACGGGTCGCGCGATTTTCTTTTTCGCACGCATTTCTCCCGCCGCAACCCGTTCTCCGTGCGCCTCTTGGGCTTCGAATTTCCGGGCTCGCCGGAGCCGATCCCGGCGGCCCAGGGTTCACGCGAGCGCGATTTCACTGCGTTTCGTCGGCTTTCCGGCGTCTCGAAGGCTCCGGGAATCGCCGACTCGATCGCGGGCGGTGGACCTCGCGGTCCACACACCCCCTAGAATCCGGCCGAATGGCCGAGGCCGCGCCGAAGCTCTACCTCGTGGACGCGATGTCCAACATCCACCGCGCGTACCACGCGATCCAGCGACTCTCGACGACCGCCGGCCGACCGACCAACGCGATCTACGGCTTCGTGACGATGCTCCGCAAGATGCTCCGCGAGCACAGCCCCGACTACCTCGCGGTCGCCTGGGATAGACCGGAGAGAACCGTCCGCCACGAGGCCTACACCGAGTACAAGGCCAACCGGCCGACCATGGCGGATGATCTCGCGACGCAGCTTCCGGCAATCCGCCAGATCCTCGAGGCATATCGGATCCCGGTCCTGGAGCTGCCGGGTTACGAGGCGGACGACGTCATCGGGACGCTCTCGAAGAAAGCGTCCACGATGGGGTTCGACGTCGTGATCGTCACCGCGGACAAGGACATGCTCCAGCTCGTCGGGCCGCGCGTGCGCGTCTTCCACACCGGCCGCGAGAAGTTCTTGGACGAGGCGGGAGTCCGGGAGTTCTTCGGGGTAGCGCCCGGGCAGGTCGTCGACGTGCTCGCGCTCATGGGAGACAGCGTCGACAACATTCCCGGAGTCCCACGGGTCGGCGAGGTCACGGCGAAGAAGTGGATTGCCGAGTACGGCGACCTCCCGACCCTTCTCGCCCGAGCCGACGAAATCAAGGGAAAGGTGGGCGAGAGTCTTCGGGAGCACAAAGACGACGCACGGATCTCGCGCCGACTGGTCGAGATTCCAACAGACCTCGCGATCCCCTTCGAGCCGGACGCGTTCCGCCGCACGACCGCCGACGCGCCGAAGTTGAGGGCGCTTTTCGTCGAGCTCGAGTTCCACTCTCTGGCGGCGGAGATCCACGACGAATCAGCGGTCGCGCCGGAGATCTCGGCGCTGAGACGCAAACGGGGAGAGCCCTTTGCGCTCGACGCTTCGCGGCCACTCGGTGTCGCCCTTCTCTGGGCGAAGGAGAACGTTCTCCTCGCCGTCTCCGACGGGCAGAACGTCGAGATCGCCGAAGAATCCCGCCGGGAGATCGCCGCCCGCTGGCGCGCGCTCGATAGTCCGGGTCGCTCGGTCATGATCGCCGACGCCAAACCTCTCGACTCG
>DASWDK010000200.1:0-1522 GCA_036395335.1 Thermoanaerobaculia bacterium | reverse complement strand
ATCTCGACGTTTCTGCTCATCACGCTCGCGATCCTGTTCGCGTCCATCTGGACGGGCTCGACGCTCGCTCGCCGCATCACGGGCCCGATCGCCGCGCTCGCCGAGTCCACGCGCCGGCTCCACTCCGGGGACCTCTCCGCGCGGGTGGACGTCCCAGCTTCGGACGAGCTTGGCGTTCTCGTCTACTCTTTCAACCGAATGGCCGCGGGCCTGCAGGAGGCCCGCGACGCGCAACTGCGCTCCAACGAGGAACTGCAGGCCTCCAACCGCCGTCTGGACCTGGAGCGCCGGCTGGTCGCGACGGTGCTCGAATCCGTCACGACCGGGGTTCTTGCCTTCGACCGCGACGGCCGGATGACCGTCTGCAATCCCGCCGCCCGCACGCTGCTGTTCCTGGACGGCGACGTGACGGTCGAAACACTGCGGGAACGAGCGGAGCTCGCCCCGCTCGTCGCGCTGCTCGAGGAGGCGAGGAGCGGGGCCTCTTCTCCGGCGCCGCGCGAGCTGACGCTCCCTTCGACGGACGGGGAGCGCCGGCTCGAGATCGCCCTCCGCCCTCTCTCTCCTCCTCCGGCCGGCGAGCGCCGCCGCGGCTGGGTCCTGGCGATCGAGGACATGACTCACGTGGCGCGCGAGCAGAAGCTCGCCGCCTGGAGCGAGGTCGCGCGGCGCGTGGCCCACGAGATCAAGAACCCGCTCACCCCCATCCGGCTCTCGGCCGAACGGATCGCCAAACGGCAGCGGGCCGGCGGACCGGACCTGCGGGAGGCGATCGAGCGCGGGACGAAAGTCATCGTGGAAGAGGTGGACTTCCTGAAGTCCCTTGTGGATGAGTTCTCCCGATTCGCGCGCCTGCCGGAGATGCGGCCCGAGCCGACGGACCTGCAGGCCCTCGCGCGCTCGGCCGTGCGCCTCTTCGAAGGGGCCCGCGAAGGGATCTCACTGCGCGTCGAGTCGTGCCTCGCGCGCGAAAGAGTCCTGCTCGATCCCGAACAGATCAAGCGGGCCCTGATCAACCTGCTCGACAACGCTCTCGAGGCTTGCGGCGCCTCGGGAGAGATCACGGTCCGCCTCGCGGAAAACGCACACGGCGTCTCGATCGAAGTCGCCGACACCGGCCGCGGCGTGCCGGCGCGCGACCGGGACAAGCTCTTCCTGCCCGACTTCACCACCAAGGGGCGCGGCACCGGCCTCGGTCTCGCCATCGTGTCGCGCATCGTCGCCGACCACAACGGAACCATCCGCGTCGAGGAGAACCGTCCCCGCGGCGCTCGGTTCATCATCGAGCTGCCGGCGGCGTGAAGAAACGTCGCATCCTCGTCATCGACGACGAGAAGGCCATCCGGGAGACGCTCTCGGAGATCCTGACTGACGAGGGGTACGCGGTCGCCTCGATCGAATCCGGCGAGGAAGGACTGAGACGGCTCCGGGAAGAGAACTTCGACTTGGCCTTCCTGGACGTCTGGCTGCGGGACCTCGACGGTCTTTCGGTACTGGAAGCGGCGGCCGGCCGGCTGCGCGA
>DASWDK010000199.1:0-1981 GCA_036395335.1 Thermoanaerobaculia bacterium | reverse complement strand
CGCGGTCTCGTCGCGACCGCGGGGAACCGACTCCTGCGGCGCGTTGGGAATCCCCTGCTCGGCGGACGCAAGCTCTCCCTCGACGCGCTCGGTCTCCGCCTCGAGATCGCGGACTTCGTCCTTGAGCGCCTTCATCTCGGCGAGGGTTTCCGGATCCGGCCTGCCGTGCACCGCCGTGAGCTCGTTGCGGCGCCGGCGTTTTTCCTCGAGCCGCGTGACGATCCCGCGGCGCCGCGCGTCGAGCTCCACGAACCGCTCGAGACCGGAGCCGGCAAACCGCTCCGGCATCGTGGAGAGCAGTCGCTCGGCGTTCTCGCGAAGAAACTCGCGTGATAGCATGAATTCGCGCGATTTCACCTCGCGCGGGCAGTCGAGTCAACCGTTGAGCCCTGCCTCGTCCCTCCCCGATGTGGATTGCATCGTCGTCAACCGCGACGGCGGAGATTCGCTGCTCGCCGCGATTCGATCCATCCAGTGCCAGACCGAGGTCGATCTCTCGATCGTTGTCGTGGACAACGCGTCGCGGCCCGAGGAGCGGGAGCGGATCGCGCGAGAGTCGCCGGGCGCCCGCCTCGTGGCGTTCTCGCGAAACTTGGGCTTCGCCGCTGCCGCCAACGAGGGGATCGCGAGGACCCGGGCGCCGTTCGTACTTCTCGTCAACAACGACGCGGTTCTCTCCCCCGACTACACCGCCCGGCTTGCGGCCCGGCTCGCGCTCGACGGCCGGCTCGCGGGCGTTCAGGGGCTCGTTCTCGCCGCCGGCGGAACGCGGGTCGACACCGGCGGCCTCGAGTGGAGCGACCGCGGCGAAGCGGTGCCGGTTTTCGCGGGGATCGACGTTTCTCGAGTCCCCTCCGGGACCTTCGAGGTCACGGGGGTCTCGGCGACGGCGGCTCTCTTCCGGCGCGAGGCGTTCGCCGATCTGGCGCCGTCCGAACGCGTCTTCGACGACCGATTCTTCGCGTACTACGAGGACGTGGATCTCTCGCTCCGACTCTCTCGCGCGGGCTGGCGATTCGCGTGCGACCCCGGCGCGATCGCGTGGCACGAAGGATCGCGGACCGGCCGCCGGACCCCGTTCCGGCGAGGGCTCTGGACCGCGCGCAATCGCTGGCGCACTCTTCTCTCCAACTTCGAGCCGCGCTTTCTGGCTCGCAGTCTGCCCCGTCTTCTGCGCGCGGACGTCGCCCACGCGCGGCGGCTCGGCGTGGAGGGAGCGCTCCTTCCGCTTCTCGTCTGGCCGCAGATTCCGTTTCTCGCGCTCGCCGCCCGGCGCGAGCCGGGGCGGCTGCACGCCTGGCCGGCGGTCGATCCAGTCGCCGCCAGCGCCGTGGCCGCGACGGCCGGCTCGTAGGGGAAGTGGTCCAGGAGATCACGGCAATCCTCGTCTCCTGGCGAGACGGATCGGAAACGATCGCGGCCATCGAGGCGCTCGCGGAGGCGCGATCCCGGGTCCCTCCCGCCGGACCGAAGGCTTCGCTGGTCGTCGTCGACAACGCGGGAGGCGCACTCGACGGCGAGGCCGTCCGGGCGCATTGGCCGGACGCCGTGCTTCTGGTCAACGAGGCGAATCGCGGATTCGGGCCGGCGGTGAACCAGGCCGCGCGTGCCGCTCGCGGCGACGTTCTGCTGCTGCTCAATCCCGACACGCGGGCCGACGGGGAACCTCTTTCCGAGATCGCGCGCGCATTCGATTCTCGTGGCGGTGTCGTCGCCGTCGCGCCGCGATTACTGGACCCGGGACCGCGGACCGGCGACCGGAGTGGCCCGAATCGGCGGCTCGAGCCGCCCGGACGTGAAGATCAATTCACTTTTCAGCTCCGGCGGCTGCCGCGGCTTCGGGACGACGCGCGGGAGCTTCTCCTCTTCGACCACCTCGCGCCGAACAACCGCTTCCGGCGCCGATTTCGCTACGCGGATCGCGATCCGGAGACGCCGATCGAGGTCGAGCAGCCGGCCGCGGCCGCGCTCGCCATCCGAG
>DASWDK010000198.1:0-4872 GCA_036395335.1 Thermoanaerobaculia bacterium | reverse complement strand
AAAAACGTCCCGGCCGCGCGCGTCGACCCGAAGCTGCGTGATCCGCGGACCGTTCCCTTCCTGACCGGCCGCCACGGCCGCAGCGAAAAGGCCGTAGAAGACGAACGCGGCCCGGACGGAGCGGGGCATACGCGGGGGATTTTAGCGTTCGGGAACGCGAGAAACGGGAATTCGGCAGCCCCGGGTCGCCGGGCTAACTTTGAATCTCTCTGCGGACCGGCGCGGCCAGACGGTGATTTGCCGCTCCGGTTCTGACGCCAGTCCGCGACAGTGTCTTAGCTTCGGTTCGTCGCCCGGCGGCGGGGGCGCTCGGTGGCGGAGTCGGTCTCCGCGGGCGAGGTCTTTCTCGTGGACGCCTCGGCCAGCGCCCGGGCGAACTCGATGTGGAGAGCGTGCCCTGCCCTGCGGGCGTGGATGTGACCGTCGAGAACCGCGCCCAAGAGCGCGAGATCCCCGATCAGGTCGAGGACCTTGTGTCTCACGAACTCGTCGCGGAAGCGCAGCGGCCCGGAAAGGATCCCGGACTCGTCGAGGACCACGGCGTTCTGCAAGCTTCCTCCCCGGGCGAGGCCTCGCGACCGAAGCGCTTCCACCTCGCGCGCGAAGCCGAACGTTCGCGCAGGCGCGATCCGCGTCGAGTACTCCTCGGGGCGCACGGCGACCGTCAGCTCCTGATGACCGACGACGGGGTGCCGGAAGTCGATTTCGTACGTGATCGTCAGACCGGGACCGTCCGGCCGAAACGAGACGCCGCGGCCGTCGCGGGAGATCTCGACCGGCTCGGACAGAGAAAGCGGCGTCACCGGGGCGTCCTGACGCTCGAACCCCGCCGCGTGAAAGAGACGCACGAACGGCAGCGCGGAGCCGTCTAAGATCGGGACCTCCGGTCCGTCGAGCTCGATCGAGCAGTTGTCCAACCCTTCGCCGAAGGCCGCCGAGAGGACGTGCTCGACCGTCCCCACCGAAACGCCTCCGGCGGAGAGGGTCGTCGCATAGTCGAACGTGCTCGCCGACTCGACCCGCGCCGGGATCGCCGCGCCCTGCCGATCCATCCGGCGGAAGACGATTCCATGCCCCGCCGGCGCCGGGCGGAAGAGCGTTCGAACGGGATGGCCCGAATGGAGTCCCACCCCTTCGATCGAGACGCTCGTCTTCAGTGTCGTCTGGGATCTCGGCACGATACGGTCCGTTGCTACCGCATCGATGATGCCAGGAGGGCGGTCCGGCGCTTCTTTTTCTCCAAGTCGCTCTTTAACGGTGGTTTACGGAGCAAGTCGCCGGCGCGTCGTTCCGATGAAGCGTTGCGTTCGTGGGACATTCGTGTGGCGATCGCGAAACACTGTCGCGAGGCGGCGAGGACCCGCTCGGCTGAGCACCGCCGTGGCCGCGCCGCCTCGAGGAGAGAGGCCGAGGCAATAATCCTCGGTCAAGAGGACTGGAATTGGGGAAGACGCATCCATCGAAACCTTCCGACGGAGTCAAGCCGGTGGCGACGAACCGGAAGGCCTTCCACGACTACTTCATCGAGGACCGGACCGAGGCGGGCCTCGTCCTGACCGGAACCGAGGTGAAGTCCCTGCGAGACGGGCGCGCTCAGCTGAAGGACTCGTACGTGCAGTTCCGCTCCGGTGAGGCATTTCTCATCGGAGCGCACATTTCGGCGTACCACGCCGGATCCTGGTCGAACCACCCTCCCGAGCGCGAGCGCAAGCTTCTCCTTCATCGGCGCGAGATCGACAAATGGGCCGGCGCCGTTTCGACCCGCGGCGTGGCTTGCGTGCCGCTCTCGCTCTACTTCCGGGGCCCGAAGGCGAAGGCGGAGATCGCTCTCGTCCGCGGCAAGAAGCTGCACGACAAGCGCGACGCGATCCGCGATCGCGACCTCCGGCGCGAGGCGGACCGCGACATACGGGAGCGTTCCCGCTAGAGAGTCTCGACCGGGTCTCCGACGCGAATCACTCCGTCCGTGAGGATTCTCGCGCGCAGGCCGCCGCGGTGGACGAGCCCGGCGCGCGCCGGCTTGCCGGAGACCTTTTCCATGTGCGAACAGGGCTCACAGAGCCGGAGCCCCTGAAGCGTCACGGCGCCGACGCGAAACGCCTGCCCGACGAGATGATTGAGCGCCGCCCCGCGCGTCGCGACGTTGCGGCGCGCCCCTTGCGCTTCGAACGGCACTCCGTAGTCCCTGACGAGCGCCTCGATGGCCTCCATTTCGATCAGCGTGATCTCGTGGTCGTCCGCTTCCGTCCGGGAAAAGGTGCCGGTCCGAAGGAAATAACGGTCGCCTTCCAAACCCCGCCCGGCCACTGCCCGGACCGAGTCCACGGAGGTCATCGGAGCGGCCGCGGCGGGCGCGACGTGTAGAGAGATCACCCGCCCGGTCGTCATGACGCGGAGTTTAGACTAGGGCCGGCAAGAGATTTTTCGATGTCGATTTTCAGCTCGGACTCGGCCGAGTTCGCGCCGATCCTTCGGAGCTCATGCCCGGAAGATCTTTCGCGTCTCTGGCGGCTCGACCGCATCTGCTTCGAGCCCGGAATTGCCTATTCGCGGCAGCAGCTCCGGCGCTTCCTCGCGATTCCCGGTGCGGAGAGCGTGCTCGCCGAGGCGCGTGGCGAGCTCGCCGGGTTTGCGATCGGGTATCGGGATGGGCCTGACCTCGCCCGGGTCGTGACCCTCGACGTCGATCCCGCCTTTCGTCGGCGCGGGCTCGGCCAGCGGCTGCTCGACGCTCTTCTCGTACGGCTGGCTGCGTCCGGTGCAACGCGCGCCCTTCTCGAAGTGGACGTCCGGAACTCCGGAGCGATCGCCTTCTATCGGAGGCTCGGGTTCGCAGAGTCCGGTCGGCTGCCGTCGTACTACGGCCGCGGCCTCGACGCGCTCGAAATGACAAGAACGATGTCCGAAGAGTCCAATCTCGCCCGGGGGGAACCGAGGACCGAGTACTGACGCCTTCCTTACGCGATCGCCGGCAGCGCCCGTCTTCGAGCGAGCAGTTTCTGAAACTCCTCCGGCTCGACGGGCGGGCTGAACAGGAATCCCTGCATCTCGTCGCACCGGTGCTGGCGGAGAAAAGCGAGCTGGGTTTGGTTTTCGACGCCCTCCGCGACAACCACGAGCTCGAGGGTGTGCGCCATGGAGATGACGGCCCGGACGATCGCGGCGTCCTCGGGATTGCGCGTCATGTCGCGCACGAAAGACTGGTCGAGCTTGACTCGATCAATGGGGAATCGCTTGAGGTAGTTGAGAGAGGAGTATCCAGTTCCGAAATCGTCCAGCGATATCGCCACGCCGAGCTGCTTGAGCTCCAGGAGTGTGTTGATCGCGAGCTCCGCGTTCTGCATCGCGCTCGATTCGGTGATCTCCAGATCGAGTGAGCCCGCATCGATGCCGCTCGCCGCGAGTGAGCCGGTCACCTGAGACACGAGCTTTGCCTGCTGGAACTGCCTCGGCGACAGGTTGACGGAAACGCGCAAGTGTGGATAACCCATCGCCTGCCACTCGCGGACCTGCTCGCAAGCTGTCTTCAGGACCCAGTGGCCGATCGGAACGATCAAACCCGAGATCTCGGCGAGAGTGATGAACTCCGACGGAGGAAGGAGCCCCAGCTCCGGATGCCGCCACCTCAGGAGGGCCTCGGCCCCGCGGATCCGTCCGCTCCGGACGTCGACGATTGGCTGGTAGTGCAGGAGGAGCTCTTCATTGGGCAGTGCCTGCCGCAGCCGGTTCTCCAGAGAGAGCCGTTGGAGTGCCCGGGCGTTCATGGCCGGCGCATAAAGCTGGTAGTTGTCGCGCCCTTCCTCCTTCGCTCGGTACAAGGCGACGTCGGCGTTCTGGATGAGCGTCTCGGGGTCCAGGCCGTCATTCGGGTACATGCTGACGCCGATGCTGGTCGTGACGAAAACGCTTCTCTCCTGGACCGAGAACGGATTCCGAAGGCTCTGGAGAAACTTCGCCGCGAGTCTGGCCGCATTCTCCTCCGAAGAGATCCGCGTGAGGAGAATGATGAACTCGTCTCCACCCAGGCGCGCGACCGTGTCTCCAGCGCGCACGCTCGCCTGCAACCGCTCGGCGACGCGCCGCAGCAACTCGTCTCCGGCGCCGTGACCGAGGGAATCGTTGATCACCTTAAACCGGTCGAGGTCCAGGAACAGAGTGACCAACTTCTCGCCGCTTCGCCGCGCCTGCGCGAGAGCGATCGACAAGCGGTCGTTGAAGAGCAGGCGGTTCGGAAGTCCGGTCAGGGCGTCATGGAAGGCGAGATGCTTGACCTGCTCTTCCGCGCGCTTGCGCTCGGTGATATCGATGATCGTCCCTTCGATCACGGAGCGGTCGCCGTCGGGGCCTTCCACGAGCGTCGCGTTCTCGAGGACCCACATCGGAGTGCCGTCCCTCCTCCGGACGCAGGACTCGTAATTGGACAGGCTGTTCTGCTCGCCGAGCCGCGAGAGAAAGGCGCTCCGATCCTCCGGACGGAGGTACAACCGTTGCGCGCGCTGATCCAGGACCTCCTCGGGCGAGGAGTAACCGAAGATCCGTGCGAACGATTCGTTACAGTCGAGGATGCAGCCGTCGAGGTTTGAGCGGAAGACACCGGCCAGATTACGCTCGAAGAGCGTGCGGTAGCGGGCCTCGGAGGCGCGAAGCGACTGATCGGCTCGGCGCTGCTCGGTGACGTCCGTAGCCACGCCGATGACTCCGATCACGTGACCGCTGGAGCTCCGGTAGGGGGCGTAGCGCGTCTCGAACTCGATCTCGCCCAGCCGAACCGTTGCCGTATGCGACTCTCCCGACAGGGCCCGACGAATGTGGTCCAGGACGTCCCGGTGGTCCCGGTAAACCTCCCACACCGATCGGCCGACCACCTCTCCC
>DASWDK010000197.1:0-28110 GCA_036395335.1 Thermoanaerobaculia bacterium | reverse complement strand
GGAGCGCGGAAAGTCACCGAGAAGAAGCCGGGAGAGAAGACGCGGCGGAGGAGGAGGACGGCCCGGTGGTCGGCCCGCACGCCGAGAAGCTATCAGCTATGGGGCGTCAGGGGATTGCTCCGTACCCTTCGATCCGCTCGCGGTCCTCGTTCTCGTCTTCGCTCGACGCTGCCGATTTCTTCGCGCACCGCTCGCAGCGGATGACGCCGTCCATCTCGACGAAGGGGCGCGTGTAGTTGCCGCAGCCGTAGCACCGCCTCAACGACCGGTGATTCGGCTGGACCGGCGGCTCGACGCTCAACTGCAACTCCCTTCTCATGGCTGCTCACTTCCTTCTGTCACTTCGCTCGTGACGCTCCCAGAAGGAGCAGGCTCCGTACCATAAGCTATTCTTTGGAATCAAAAGACTTGATATCGAGGTCGTAGGCGAAAATTGTCGCCCTCGAGAGGAAATCGTCCGAGAAAGAGGTCAGTTCGGGGCGGGTTCGACTTGACCCGGCAGTCTCAGAACTTCGAAACGGTCTCCAGAGCTTTCACGATGTCCGCCGGCTGCGGAAGGATGAAGTCCTCGACGCGGGGCTGGTAAGCGACGAAGGTATCGGTCGCGGCAACCCGCTCGACCGGCGCGTCCAACCAGGGAAAGAGCTCCGAGGAGATTCGGGCCGCGATCTCCGCCCCGTATCCCCATGAGACCGGGTCCTCGTACACGACCACCGCGCGGCTCGTCTTCCGGACGGACTCCGCGATCGCGTTCCAGTCGTACGGCGAGAGGCTCCGCAGATCGAGGATCTCGACCGACTTCCCGGTCTCCTCCGAAAACGACCGGGCGGCCTGCCTGGAGCGGTAGACGGTCGCGCCGTAGGTGACGATCGTGACGTCCGCCCCTTCCTGGACCAGCGCGGCTTTCCCGAACGGGACCATGTAGTCCGGTCCGGGATACGGCGCCTTGTTGTGGGTCTGGCGGTAGAGGTGCTTGTGCTCGAGGAAGAGGACCGGGTCGTCGCAGCGGATCGCGGTGCGCAGGAGCCCGTTGGCGTCGAGCGCGTTCGACGGCAGGACGACCCGCAATCCGGGGATGTGCGTCATCAGAACCGCGCCGGACTGCGAGTGGTAGATCGCACCGCCGCCGATGTAGCCGCCGACCGCTACGCGGATCACGACGGGACAGGTCCACGTGTTTCCGGAGCGCCACCGCATCGTCGCGAGCTCGCTCCGGATCTGCATGTAGGCGGGCCAGATGTAGTCGTAGAACTGGATCTCGACGACCGGTTTCAGGCCGCGCAGTGCCATGCCGATCGCGCGGCCGACGATGTTGGCTTCCGCGAGCGGGGAGTTGAACACCCGATCCTCGCCGTACAGCCGCTGAAGGTTGTGCGTGACCTTGAAGACGCCCCCTTTGCCCTTGCACTCCCCGAGGACCTCTTCGCGCGAGGCGTCGGCGACGTCCTCTCCGAAGAGGACGATCCGGGGGTCGCGTTTCATCTCGTCGCGCATGCAGGCGTTCAACAAGTCCACCATCGTCGTCGCGGC
Organism: Thermoanaerobaculia bacterium; assembly: GCA_036395335.1. Lineage (GTDB taxonomy): Bacteria > Acidobacteriota > Thermoanaerobaculia > UBA5066 > Gp7-AA6 > Gp7-AA6. Next base: position 26,580 of record DASWDK010000197.1, on the reverse strand, counting down.
GGCGTCTTCGCCCGCAGCGGACGGCGAAGAGAACGCCGGGGAGGTCGGGTCCACGCCCGGCGAGTAGACGAAGTCGTAGGCCGACTCGGGCGCCGGAAGCTCCGCCGCCAGGGCCCGGTCCGCCGCTTCGTTGACCTCCGCGTCGACCTCCTCTTTCAGTCGCTGGAGGGAAGCGTCCGACAGGATTCCTTCGGCGACGAGGAACCGCGCCATCGTCACCACCGGATCCCGCGCGAGCTCGCGCTCCCGCTCCTCCTTTGGACGGTAGAGCGCCTCGTCGTCGGACAGCGAGTGGCTGTACGGTCGGATGACGTGCGCATGGACCAGTGCCGGGCCCCGGCGGGAGCGGCAGTACTCGACCGCCGAGCGCAGCGCGTCGTAGGACTCGACGAAGTCGCACCCGTCCACCTCGGTGATCGACAGGTTCGGGAAGCCGGTCAGGAGCTTCGAGATCGAGCCGCCCGGGGTGTTGACCTCGACCGGCACGGAGATCGCGTAACCGTTGTCCTCGATCAGATAGAGAACCGGGAGCTTCAGGTTGCACGCGGTCGAGAGCGACTCCCAGAACTCCCCCTCCGAGGTCTGTCCTTCGCCGGCCGAAACGTAGATGACTTCGTCGGCGCGGAACCCGCCGCGGGCGGCGAGCTCCGGGATCTGGGACAGACGCCAGCCCCCCTCCGCCGCCCCGACGGCATGGAGGAACTGCGTTCCGGTGCAGGAGGACTTGGAGATCAGGTTCAGCCGTCGCGAGCCCCAGTGCGCCGGCATCTGGCGCCCGGCCGAGGAGGGATCGTCCTTGGCCCCGACGGATTGCAGAAACATCTCGTAGGGTGTGACCCCGATCTGCAGGCAGAAGGCGCGGTCGCGGTAATAGCAGTCGAACCAGTCGTAGGCCGGCTTCAGGTTCATCGCTGCGGCGGTCGTCACCGCCTCGTGGCCGGCGCTGTTGATCTGGAAGTAGATCTTGTTCTGCCGTTTGAGCTGGATTTCCTTGTCGTCCACGCGGCGCGAGAGGTAGATGTTACGGTACGCCGCGGAGAGCGTGGCGGCGTCGAGCCCTCTGTATTTGTCTGACTGGACTTCGGTTGCCATGCTCGCGGGCAATATACCAGAGGGGCTCGCGTCGAAAGTTTTTGCCGCCGCGTATTGTTATCTTGTGAGGACATGAGCGCACCTTCTCCTCTCGTTCCACCCCCTTCGCCCGGCTTGCCTCCGAGGCCGTCGCCGCCGGATCTCTCTTCGGTCGATTCGAGGCTCGATCTCGAGGACGAGATCCTGCATCTCAAGAAACAGAAGAGAGCGATCCTCCTCGCCCACTACTACCAGGAGGAGGAGATCCAGGACCTCGCCGACTTCGTCGGGGACTCGCTCGATCTTTCCCGCAAGGCGCAGGCGACCGACGCGCGACTGATCGCGTTCGCAGGAGTTCGTTTCATGGCCGAGACGGCGAAGATCCTGAACCCGACACGCAAAGTCGTCCTGCCCGATTACGAGGCGGGCTGCTCGCTCGAGAACTCGTGTCCACCGGAGATGTTCCGCTCCTGGCGCGAGCAGCACCCGGGAGCGGTATCGCTGACCTACATCAACTGCTCCGCTGCGGTCAAAGCGCTGTCGGACGTCATCGTGACATCGTCGAACGCCGAGAAGATCGTCCGCTCGATCCCCCCGGAGAAAGAGATCCTCTTCGCGCCCGATCGACATCTCGGCGCCTTTCTGGTCAAGAAGACCGGCCGAGCGATGACGCTGTGGCCGGGAACCTGCATCGTCCACGAGCAGTTCTCCGAGCGCGAGATGCTTCGCTTGAAGGCTCAGTATCCCGACGCGCTCGTCGCCGCACACCCCGAGTGCCCGGAGGGCATCCTCAAGTACGCGGACCACGTCGGCTCCACCCGTTCGATCCTCCACTTCGCGACGACCGCGCCCGGCAGGAGGTTCCTGATCGCGACGGAAGAAGGGATCATCCACCAGATGCGCAAGATCGCGCCGGACCGCGAGTACATCGCGCTCCCTCCCGAGAACGGCTGCCAGTGCAACGAGTGCCCGTTCATGAAGCTGAACACCATCGAGAAGCTGTACCTGTGCTTGCGCGACGAGCGTCCGGAAATCGTGCTGCCCGAGGAACTGCGCAAGGCCGCGGAGAAGCCGCTCCTGCGAATGCTCGAGCTGTCGTAGCTTCCCGCCTGTGATCTCGAGCGCCGCAGGCGCGAGGGATCCCTCGCTTTTCGGTATCCTCGTGCCCAAATGGACGGCCTCTCCGCCGCGGAGTTGGACGCAAAGCTTCGTGAATTCCTGAGCGAGGACGTCGGCTCCGGAGACGTCACCACCGACTCGATCGTGCCGCCCGACACCGTTGTGGCTGCGGAGATCGTCGTCCGCTCGGAGTGCGTGGTCTCGGGGCTCACGGTCTCGCGCCGGGTTTTCGAGCTCCTCGATCCCGCGCTGTTCTGGGAGGATCGGACTCGGGCGGGATCGAAGGTTTCCGCGGGCACGACCCTCGCGCACCTCTCCGGGAAGGCGCGGGCGATTCTGACCGCCGAACGCGTGGCTTTGAATCTCCTCCAGAGAATGTGCGGAATCGCGACCGCGACGAACCGTTACGTCGAGGCGGTGGCGGGCACGGGCTGCCGCATTCTCGACACCCGCAAGACGGCGCCCGGGCTGCGCGCCTTCGATCGCGCCGCGGTTCGAGACGGAGGGGGATCCAACCACCGTTTCGGTCTCTTCGATCGGGTTCTCGTCAAGGATAACCACCGCGTCCTTGCCGGTGGCGTGACCGGGGCGCTCGACGCCGTGCGCCGCAACGCTCCCGAGCAGATGACCGTCGAAGTCGAGGTCGAGTCGGAGGGAGACCTGCGCGAGGCCGTCGCGGGTGGCGCGCGGATCGTGCTGATCGACAACCAGACTTCGGAGACCGTCGCCCGTTGGACCGGAATCGCGAAGGAGAGCGGGCGGCCGCCGGAAATCGAGGCGTCCGGCAACATGACTCTCGGGCGAGTCCGCGAATACGCGGTTGCCGGAGCGGACTCGATCTCGGTCGGGCGGATCACCCACTCCGTGGAAGCCGCGGACATTTCTCTGGAGATTTCTTACATGCCCGGGCACGGCGGAGGAAGCCGGTGAAGAACGCGACCGACGTGTTGGTGCTGGGGACCGGCGTCGCCGGCTGCGCGGCGGCGCTCGCCGCGGCACGCGCCGGCGCAGAGGTGACGCTCGCGACGCGGGCCAGCGAGGTGACGGAGTCGAACACCTTCTACGCGCAGGGTGGGATCGTCGCGAGGCCGCCGGGCGATTCGCCGGAGCTCCTCGCCGCCGATATCCACCGTGCCGGCGACGGTCTGTGCGACCCCGAAGCGGTGGATCTCCTGGCGCGCGAGGGACCCGACCTCGTCCGCGATCTCCTGATCGAAGAGCTCCAGGTGCCTTTCGACCGCGAGGGCCCGGACTTCCACTGGACCCTCGAGGGAGCCCACTCCATGCCGCGCGTCCTCCACGTGAAGGATGAGACCGGCGCACCGATCGAGCGCGCCTTGATCGAGGCGTGCCGCCGCGAGAAGAACGTGCGGTGGCTGGTCGCGACGACCGCGGTGGACTTGCTGACGCTCTCCCACGATTCGCTCGAGCCGACCGACCGATACGACCCGCCGACCGTGGTCGGAGCGCACGTGCTCGAGCGGGAGAGCGGCAGAGTGCGGCCGCTCCACGCGCGCGAAACGATTCTCGCCACCGGCGGACTGGGACAGGTCTACCTTCACACGACCAACCCGCAGGGAGCGCGCGGCGACGGAGTCGCGATGGCGCGGCGGGCCGGCGCGAGGCTGCTGAACCTGGAGTTCATCCAGTTTCACCCGACGGCTCTCGTCCACCCGAAAGGCCGCCTCCTCCTGACCGAGGCTCTGCGCGGCGAGGGTGCCCGGATCACCGACGCCGCGGGCAACGCGTTTCTCGACAAGGTCCATCCCGACGCCGAGCTCGCGCCCCGGGACGTCGTGGCCCGCGCGATCCATCAGCGGATGCTCGAGCGAGACGAGCCGTACGCGCTCCTCGACATCTCGCACAAGCCGGCGAGCTGGATCCGCGAGCGTTTCCCCGGGCTCACCCGCCGCTGCCTCGAGTACGGCTTCGACCTGACCACGGGCCCGATCCCGGTCGTGCCGGCGGCGCACTACTCCTGCGGCGGCGTCTCGGTCGACCTCGACGGGGCGACGACTCTCGGACACCTGCGCGCCGCGGGCGAAGTCTCCTGCACCGGCGTGCACGGGGCGAACCGGCTCGCGTCGACGTCGCTGCTCGAAGGGCTCCTGTGGGGATGGAGGTCGGGCCGCGCCGCGGTCGGGGCGATCCGCGCCGAGCCGCTCCGTCGTCGGGTCGAGGTCCGCCCGTGGCAGCCGGAGTACGAGCCGGTCGACCCGGCCCTTATCGCTCAGGACTGGCTCGTCGTGCGGCACACGATGTGGAACTACGTCGGCCTCCTGCGCTCCGAGAAGCGTCTCGACCGGGCCGGCCGGATCTTGGGAGAGCTCCGCGACGAGATCGAGAACTTCTACCGGCGCGGGACGATGTCCGACGAGCTCGTCGGGTTGCGAAACGGAGTGCAGACGGCGCTCGCCATCCATCGGGCGGCTTCGGACAACCGCGTCTCGCGCGGCTCGCACTACCGCGAAAACGGCGTCGAGGCCGCGCCGACCCCGAAGCGCAGGAGAGCGACGCTGCTATAGTCGGTTCAAAGTTCGCATGAGTCTCCTGTATCTCCATTTCGAGGCCGACGAGCGCTCCGGGCGCGTGCAGAAGCTCGCGAAAAGCGGGGCGCACGTCATCGTTTCCGAGCCGCGCTGGCCGGCGTTCTGGGAGATCGCGAAACGGGAGAAACCGATCGCGGTGGCCGTCGATTTCTCGCACGCGCCGTCGCACGCTCTGGAGACCGCCGACTACATCGCCAAGGCGAAGGAGACGCGCGATTCCGCGCTGTACCTCCTCCGCGTTCCCGAAGATCGCTTAGACGTCGTCCGGAAAAGGCTTCCGCAGGCGGCGATCGTCACCGAGCCCGAGCTTGCGGAGCGGCTCGCCGCGATCGAGCGGGAAGCACAGGCGCGAGCGCTCGAAAAGAAGGAAGCGGCGGCGGCGGCTCGGCGCACCGCGCAAGCCGCCCGGAAGGCAGCCGCGGCGCCTGCGAAACCCGGAAAACCCGCGAAGGCGGCGAAGCCCTCGAAGAAGGCGAAGGCGGCCGCGAAAAAGCCCGCCGCCGCCCGCAGGAAACCGACGACCGTGGCGAAGAAGGGTGCGAAGAAGACCAAGCGTTCGCGCGCCGACAAGAAGAAATAGACCCCAGACCCCAGAGCCACGGCCGGGGTCGTCGATCCTCGACCGCTCCGGTAGAATCGGCGCCTTTCGAACGGGAGGACCGATGCCGACAGGATTCCAGAAAGAGGATCTCCGCGAGTACACCTCGAAGAAACGCGGCGAGTACGAGGCGATCCTCGAAAAGATCGTGAAGATTCCGACCGTCTCCGTCGAGCCGGACCGCAAGGCCGACGTCCGGCGCGGTGCGGAGTACGCGGTCTCCCTCCTCGAGTCGTTCGGCGCGAAGGCGCGCCTCTACGATACGAAGGGGCACCCGATCGTTCACGGCCGCTTCGACCGGGGCGACAAGCTCCCGACGCTGACCGTCTACAACCACTTGGACGTGCAGCCGGCGGAAGGGCCGGACTGGGAGACCTCCCCGTTCGACTTCGTCAAGAAGGGAGACCGGTACTTCGGGCGCGGCACGACGGACGACAAAGGACCCGCCATGACCGCGCTCTTCGGAGCGCTCTACGCATGGGGGCAGGACATTCCTCTGAACATCCATTTCCTGTGGGAGCTCGAGGAGGAGATCGGCAGCCCGCACTTCGAATCGACGATCCGGGCGAACACGAAGGAGTTCGCCACCGATTCGGTCGTGGTCTCCGACACGGTCTGGGTCTCGCGGGCGCGTCCCGCTCAACCGGCGGGCCTGCGGGGACTCCAGGGCTTCCGCTTCACGCTCCAGACGGGCGAGACCGACCAGCATTCGGGCACCGCCGGCGGCGCGGCGCGCAACCCGGTGACCGAGATCTGCCAGCTGATCTCCGACTGCGTCGACGGGAAGACCGGCCGAGTCAAGATTCCCGGCTTCTACGCGGACGTCGTCCCGCCGACCAAGCGCGAGCTTGAGGACCTGAAGAACTGCGGCTTCACAACGAAAGACTTCAAACGGGACCATCTGTTCCGGTCGATCCGCATGGACGACCCGCTCGAGATCATGAAACGCGTCTGGATGATGCCGACCTTCGAGGTCCACGGCATCGCCGGCGGCTACCAGGGACCGGGAGTCAAGACGATCATCCCGCCCAAGGCGACCGCGATCATCTCGTGCCGGCTGGTTCCGAACATGAACCCGAAGAAGATCGTGCGGCTGGTCACCGAGTTCGTGAAGGACAGGAACCCGGACGTGAAGGTCTCCGCGGAGCACGAGCTCGCGGCCTATCAGGGCAAGACGACCGGCCCTTACGCCGACGCGATTCGGGCGTCGATGAAGTTTGCGTTCGGAAAGGAACCGGTCTTCGTCCGCGAGGGAGGCTCGATCGGCGCGGTGCTCTCGATGGAGAAGGTCTTCAAGTCACCCGTTCTGTTCCTCGGTCTCTCTCTGCCCGAGCACGGATATCACTCGCCCAACGAGAACTTCGACTGGGGCCAGGCGGAAGGCGGGATGATCGCGTTCGCCGACTACTTCCGGCGCGTCGCGGAGATGGACGGGTCCGGACCGAAGGCCAGGAACCAAAGACCGAAGTAGCTCGGACCCGCTCCAGGCAAACAGGCGGCGGCCGCCGCTCGTAGAAAAGCGAGCAGTGCCGAGCCGCGTACCGCCGGATGTCGTTGGAGGATTCGGAGGCGCCCTCGGCACCCTTCCTCTCCTCGGGCGGAGGAGAGCGGGTCGGGAAACTACCGGTCCGCGTACCCCATGAGCCGCCGGAAGAACCCGCGCCGGTCCTCGTGCTTCAGGAGCAGCTGCTCGAGCTCGCCCCGATCGAAGAAGATGCCCTCGCAGGAAGTGCACCTCTCGACTTCGATGCCGGAAATCGTCTCGACCGACATGTCGTGGCCGCACTTGGGACATTTCCGCCAGTGTGCCTTTCGGAGCGCCTCGGAATCGGCGGTCTTCTTTGCGTGCTCCGTCTCCTCGCGCTTCTTGCGGGCCGACTCCATCATCTGGGCCTCGTGCTGACGGAACCAGTCGTCTTCGCGACCCTTGCGGATGTCTTCGGTGTCCCAGGCCACGCCGCGATTCTAAGCGGTCTACCGCAGAAGGTCCTCGAGCGAGACGGACCTTTCCGTCTTCGAGTCCCGATACTTCACGATCACCGGCGTCTGGATCGAGAGCCCCCACTCCCCGCCCTTACCTTCCCGGATCGCCCGAGACCCGGGCACGACCACCGCGCCGGCGGGTATCTCCAACGGCTGGCCGGGACGCTTGCGGTACTGCTGCCCGCGCACGAGGTCGTACACCGGTGTTCCGCCGGTCAGGACGGTCCCCGACGCGATCACCGCTCGCTCGCCGATGACGGCGCCCTCGTAGATCCCGCAGTTGCCGCCGATCAGGACTTCGTCCTCGACGATGACGGGCAGCTCCCCCACGGGTTCCAGGACCCCGCCGATCTGCGCCCCGGCCGAGACGTGCACGCGCCGTCCGATCTGCGCGCAAGATCCGACGAGCACGTGCGAGTCGAGCATCGTTCCTTCGCCGATCCAGGCGCCGACGTTGACGTACGACGGCGGCATGATCGTGACTCCTCGCCCGACGTAACAGCCGTCGCGAATCGAGGTCCCTCCCGGCACGATCCGTACGCCGGAATCGAGCGTGAGGTCTTTCAGCGGAAAGGTGTCCTTGTCGAAGAAAGGAAAGCCCGAGGCGACCGGTTCGACGACCGCGCCGATCCGAAATCCCAGCAGGATTCCTTTCTTGACCCAGGTCTGGACGACCCAGCGTTCTCCCTCCTTCTCCGCGGCCCGGATCGAGCCGTCGTTCAGGCCCGCCCGGAGCTCTTCGAAGAGTCTTCGAGTCTCCCCCGGCGGAGAGGCATCGGGATCGGTCGCGGCCTTCTCGATCGACCGGGCGAGTCCCGTCATGTCGCGCGTCAAGCCGGCGAAGTCGCGCTCGAGCGGGCCGAAGCGGCCTTCTTCGGAAGGAGCTTCAGGCCCCCGAGGAGCTTCTCGATGCGGCGCCGTGTGTCGTCGCGGACGGGAACGAGCGGGAGCCTCAGGGTGTCGCCGCAGCGACCCATCGCCGAGAGCGCGCACTTGGCCGGCCCCGGACTCGATTCCCAGAAGTTCATTTCCATGAGCGGCAGGTATTTCCGCTGGAGCTTCCTCGCTTCGTCCCATCGCCCCCCGAGCGCCGCTCCGACGAGCGCGCTCATCTCGCCCGGGACCTCGTTGGAGGCGACGGAGATGAGACCGCGCCCTCCCAGAGCGATCAGCGCGAGCGCCGTCGAGTCCTCTCCCGACAGCACCACGAAATCTTCCGGGAGCGCCGTCATCAGCCGGGCGATCTTGCCGAAGTTCGGAGACGCCTCCTTCAATCCGACCACGCGTGGAATCTCCGCGAGCCGGAGGATCGTGTCGACGTCCATGTCGGTTCCGGTGCGGGTGGGTACGTTGTAGACGATGACGGGCACGTCCGACGCTTCCGCGATCGCCGAGAAATGCCGCACGAGGCCGTCGGGCGAAGGCCGGTTGTACATCGGCGAGACGGAGAGGATGCCGTCCGCTCCCGCTTCGACCGCGTCGCGCGCCCAGAAAACGGCCTTCGCCGTGTGGTTGCCGCCCGCCCCGGCGATGATCGGCACCCGGCCCGCGGCGGCTTTCACGACCGCGGCCGTGACTCCCTTCCTCTCCTCTCCCGAAAGCGTGGCGGACTCCCCGGTCGTCCCGCACGGCACGAGGAAGTCGATTCCCTGATCGATCTGCCACTCGACCAGTTTGGCGAGCGCGCGGAAATCGATCCGACCCCTGTCGTCGAACGGAGTGACGAGCGCAGTTCCGCAGCCCTTCCAGTCCACGCGATGCACGATTCCTCCTTCGAAGCCGCTACCGGGCCTCGCCGAGCAACTCACCGAACTCGAACACACCCTGCCGCCCCGCGATCCGCTCTGCGGCCCAGACGGCGCCGCGGGCGAATCCGGCGCGCCCACGGGCGCGGTGAATCAGCTCCACCTCGTCCTCGGGCGCCTCGAACACCAGCCGGTGAAGGCCAGGCACCGTCCCGGCGCGCACGCTCGCGACCGGAGGCGTCTCTCCCGACTCCGCTTCCAAGATCCGCGCGAGGCGGCGCGCCGTGCCGGAAGGCGCGTCCTTCTTTTCCGCGTGGTGCTCCTCGACCAGGTAGGCAGCGTATCCCGCAGCCGGGTAGAGGTTCGCGGCCAGTTTCGCGAGCTCGAAGAAGTGCCTCACGCCCATCGAGAAATTCGCGGCGTGGACGAGAGCCCCTCCTCCCGACTGGAATTCCGCGGCGATCCTCGGAAGCTCCCGGTCCCAGCCGGTCGTTCCGCAGACGACCGTCGCCCCCGCGCGAGCGAGCGCGGTCAGGTTCTCCGCCGCCGCGCCGGGGTTCGTGAACTCGAACACGACGTCCGCCTCCGAGAGCCGCTCCCGCGTCAATCCTGCGCCGCCGGCGTTTACCCGTGAGTCGAGCTTCCAGGCGACGTCGTGACCGCGCCGGGCCGCCATCGTTTCGATCTCGCCGCCCATCTTGCCGACTCCGACGATGCCGAAACGCATGCCGCCCATCCCTGCTGACGCGCGGATTCTATTCGAAGAACTCGACGTGGAGCCGTCTCACGACCTCTTCCACGTCCCGCTCCTCGACTACGAACGAAACGTTCCGGCGCGAGGCGCCCTGAGAAATCATCAGGACGTTGACGTCTTCGATCGTCCGGAAGATGCGCGCGGCGAGCCCCGGCGTGTACTTGATGTCCTGCCCGACCAGGCACACGATCGCGCGGTCGCGGGCGACCTCGACCTGCGCGAGCCGCTCGAGGTCGCGCCGGATGTCGGGGAGCCGCGAGAGGTCGTCCATCGTCACGGAGACCGAGATCTCGGATGTCGAGACCATGTCGACCGCCGTTTCCCATCGTGCGAAGACTTCGAAGAGCGTCCGCAGGAAGCCGGAAGCCATCAGCATCCGGCTCGTCGCGACGTCCACCGTCGCGATCCCCTTCTTGAACGCGATCGACCGCACCCGTTCCGTCCCCGACTCGACGGAGGCCCGGATTTCGGTTCCGGCGAAGTCGGGACGCCGGGAGTTCTTCACCCGGACCGGGATTCCCTTCTCGATCGCGGGCGCCAGTGTCGAGGGGTGCAGCACGCGGGCGCCGAAATAGGCGAGCTCCGAGGCCTCCTCGAAGGAAATCGCCTCGATCGGGCGCGCGCCGGGAACGACCCGAGGATCGGCGGTCATCATCCCGTCCACGTCGGTCCAGATCTCCACGGCCTCCGCTCCGAGCGCCGATCCGAAGAGAGCCGCCGTGTAGTCCGATCCGCCCCGCCCGAGCGTCGTCGTCGCGCCGGCGTGGTTCGATCCGATGTACCCCGCGGCGACCGGAATCTCCCCGCGTTCACAGAGCGGAGTGAGCTTCTCCTGCGCGCGCCTCTCCGTCTCCTGCAGGTCCGGCTGTGCGCGGCCGAAACGGTCGTCGGTCAGGACGATCTCGCGCGAGTCGAGTCCGACGGCGGGAAGAGATCGTGCCGCGAGCGCTCTCGCGACGACGATGCCGGCCGTCATCTCGCCGTGGGCGAGAAAGTGATCGCGGCCCGCCGCCGGAACGGACCGGAGGACCGCGACCGCCCGGGCCATTCGCGCGAGCTCGTCGAAGAGGGGAACGAGCTCCGCTGCGACCGGAGCCGAGCCGCTCGCGAAGAAGTCCCGCAGGGTGCGCTCGGTGTCGCGCTGGAGACGGGAGAGTCCGGAGAGGGCGCGAGCCTCCTCCCCGGCGGCCGCCTGGTCGAGCGCTTCGATCAAGCGATCCGTCGTGTCCGCGAGCGCCGAGACGACGACGACCGGTCGGTCTCTCCGGGCCCGGGCGACGATCGCGCACGCCCGCTCGAGCGCCGGCGCGTCCTCGAGCGATGTGCCGCCGAACTTCTGGACGATCAGGCCGGAAGTCCCTTGTCGATCGTCAAGAGAGCAGCCCCTTCGCCACGGCGAGCTCCGCGTTCAGGATGGAGGCACCGGCCGCGCCCCGAACCGTGTTGTGTCCGAGCGCGGTGAACTTCCAGTCGAGCAGCCGGCAGGGTTTGAGACCTCCCACGACGGTGCACATCCCGTCGCCGGCATCGACGTCCCGCCGAGGCTGTGGACGGCTCCGCTCGCGGAGGTAGAGGATCGGCCGGTGAGGTGCCGACGGGAGGTCGCGGACGTCGTCGCGGCCGCGGAACTCATCCCAGGCTTCCTCGATCTCCCCAGCCGAGGCTTTGCGCATGAGACCGACGGAGACCGATTCCGTGTGACCGTCTTCGACGGGAACCCGGTAGGTCATCGCGGAAAGGACGATCGAGGCCGGCGCGCCGAAACCGTCGCGCGCTCCGCCCAGGATTTTCGCGACCTCTCTTTCGATCTTCTCGGCCTCCTCCGGGATGTCGGGGACGACGTTGCCCAGGATGTCGAGCGACGCCACCCCGGGATACCCCGCTCCAGATACCGCCTGCATCGTGGAGACGAATGCCCGGTCGACTCCGAAGGCGCGATCGAGGGGCGCGAGCGCCATCGTCAGGAACATGGCGGAGCAGTTGGCGTTCGTCACGAGAGCACCGGTCCAGCCGCGCCGAGCCCGTTGCCGATCGAGCAGACAGAGCGAATCGGGGTTGATCTCCGGGATCAAGAGCGGCACGTCATCATCCATCCGGTGCGCGGACGCGTTGGAAAAGACGAAGACGCCGCGACTCGCCAGGAGAGGCTCGACCTCGCGAGCGGTCGTCGCGTCGAGGGCCGAGAAGACCGCGCGACACGGCAGGTCGTCCGTCACCGCCAAAACGTTGCGGGAAGCGACGCTGTCGGGAAGCGCGGAGGAAAGCCGCCACCGCGCGGCCTCGGCATAGGGCTTTCCCGTCGAGCGCTCGGAGGCGGCGAGCGCCGTGATCTCGAACCAGGGATGCCCCGCGAGTCTCTCGACGAACCGCTGACCGACCGTGCCCGTTGCTCCGAGAACTCCGACGGGAATCTTCTCGTTCGATGTCCGCACGGCGCGAGTCTAACGTCGGAGGCCCGCCCGTATAATCGATCGATCCCAGGAATCGCTGCCCATGAGCTCCGCAACCCCCGGACCCCGATGCCCGCGCTGTCAGCGGCAGGTTGCCGCCTGGCGGCTCGCGCACTGCGTCTACTGCGGGGAGAGCTTTCCTCCCGATCTGAAAGAAGGCTTCGCGGCGCCCGAAGCGCTGAAGTGGGTCGACCGGCCGGTGATTCCGCTCGATGCCGCGAGGCAGCTCGAGGTGATGAAGGTCCTGCCGTGGGAAGCGAAGAAGAAGCCCCGGCCCGTGCTCCTCTTCGTCGCCGGTCTTTCGATCGCGGCGTTCGCGACGATCTTCGTCCTTCTCTATCTGCTCTCGAGCAAATACATGCCTTCCTTCAGCGTCCTGGTCGTCGTCGTCGGCGCGATCTTCGTGAGTTATCTCGGCTGGGTCTTCCTCCGCGCCTTCCGGCACGGAGGCGGCTGACACACTCGCGATTCGATTCGGACGTGAAAAAGCCCCGATGTCCCGGGGCTCTTCGGGAAAACCGCCGATCGGCGGTGGTCAGACGACGGGTCGCCCCTGAATCAACCGGATGATGAGAACGACAACCGCAATGACGAGCAGGATGTGGATGAAGCCGCCGATAGTGTAGCCCGAGATCAAACCCAGGAGCCAGAGAACCAGCAGGATGATGAAAATGGTCCACAGCATGATGTCGTCTCCTCCTTTAAGTTCGAGCCACCGAAGGCAGCCCGTCCAGTCCACAGCGAAGCTCGTGCCAGCTTTGTGAGTCAGAGTCCAAGGAACGAAGTCCAAAGTCGGCCCGAACATGCAACTCAAGAACCCTGCCGATCTCGTCGGCCGCCTGGAGCTCGGCCGGCCCGATCGAGTGTTACTGGTCGACTCACCGGAAGAGCTCGCTCGGCTTGTCGAGAGTGCACGTTCCGGCGAAGGAACAACACGCGAGACGAGCGGTAATGCGATCCGCTCGGTCAAAGAGACGTTCGACGCGATCCTGATCTGGAGGGAGAACCGCTCGGGGTCACGCTCGATCTTCGAAAAGGCGGTCGAGCGGCTCGAGCCGGGTGGAGCGTTGTGGATCGTGACCGCGATGAAGAAGGTCCGCGGCCCATCGACGCCCGCTGTTCACCGCCTGGAACTGTCCGATCTCGTCAAGGCGTTCCAGAAGGAGGGTCTCGCGCACGACCGCGAGGTTCGAGTGTCGGCGTGGAACGTGGCCCATCGATTCGTGAAACGTGAGCCGTGATTGCGGGTGCCCGTCATTCCGGAGCAAAGCGATGAAAGAAGGATCTACTCGACGTAGGGAAAGAACTTTCCCGTGACGCGGAAGAATCGCCCGGTCGCCGAATCGACCGTCAGCTGACAGCGCGTCACCTCCAGCGTCGTGGAGAACGAAACGCCGGGCGCCTTCAAGCTGACGGGATAGCGGGTCCCGACCTTCAGGGGCGTGTTGAAATCGAAGCGGACGCCGGTCGGGGTCACCTCGAGCACCTGGCGCGCCGTTTCCCAGCGCACCTTGAGCTCGTACTCCCCGGGCTTGGGTCGCTTGGGCGACTTCCCGGAGTCGCTCCCGCGCGAAGGCCGTTCGGCAGCGACGGGTGGGTCGGTCTTTCGGTCACGCATGTGCGATTTCGGGATGAGGTCGGTAGCCCTCAACCCTTCCGTATCTAGCGAAACTTACGCCAGGATATTCCCCTCGGATCTCCGAGGCTTTTCGGAGCGGTCCGGACTCATTTCCTCGCAAGGGACGCCGCCAGGCGAATCGCGGCCTGCATCCCCTGTTTTTCCCGAACCGCACGAACCCGGGCCTTTTCCGCCGGCTTCAGTCTCCGGACGTAGCCCATGTATTTGCCCTGGAGCCTCCGAAGAGCCCGGACTTTCGGCGAGATGGCGACCCGACGCCGCCGGACCGCACGCGCCGCCGTCGCCGCGGGCCGACCGGCCCGCCGCGAGCGGCCGCCCGACAAGCCCTCGAGCGCCGCCAGCCGTTCCCGGAGGTCCGCGATCTCCTTCGTTCTTCCTTTCAGTACCGCCTGAACCTGATTCTTTCGGATCCGTCCCTGACCCAGGAGAGACTGCAATACATAGTGTGATTCTGCTGGTGTCATTCTCATGTCCTCACTGTGAGCATTCTGTCAACCGTTCCATTGCGAGGCTCGGGAGTGTACAACAAGCGATCCGGCACGCGCATCGATGCACTATTTCTTACGAGCGGCCACCTTCTGCTTCAATGCGACCCTCTTTTTCGACGCGGCGCCGCGAGCCGCCCGCGGGAGCAGTGTAAGAACGACTTCGGGGCGAATCACCTTGCCTTCGGTCATGACATAGGCGCGATGGACGACGTTGCGCAGTTCGCGCACGTTACCGGGCCAGTCGTAGGCCTGGAGCTGATCCAACGCTTTCGGGTCCCACCCGGAGACGCCAGCGCGTTCCTGCTCCTCGATCATCTTGCGGAAGTGCTCGGCCAGAAGCGGGATGTCGTCCCGGCGTTCCGAGAGAGGCGGAAGCGAGAGCGGAAACACGTTCAGCCGGTAGTAGAGGTCTTCGCGCAGCTTCTTCTTTTTGATCGCGTCGTGCGGATCACGGTTCGTCGCGGAGATGAGCCGGACGTCGACCTTCAGCTCCTGGGAACCGCCGACACGGCGCAGCGTGCGGTCCTCGAGGACGCGCAGCAGCTTGACCTGGAGCTCCGATCCCATCTCGGTGATCTCGTCCAAGAAAAGCGTGCCCCCGGCGGCTTCCTCGAAATAGCCGACGCGGCGTTTGTCGGCACCGGTGAACGAACCGCGTTCGTGTCCGAAGAGTTCGCTTTCGATGAGTGTCGGGGAAATGGCGCCGCAGTTGAAAGCCACGAACGGCTTGGCCGCGCGCCGCGAGAGCCGATGAATCGTGCGGGCGGCGACCTCCTTGCCGCTGCCGGAAGCGCCGGTGATCAGGACGGGAGCGTTCGACTTGGCAACGCGACGGATGACGTCGAAGATCTGCGTCATGATCGGCGAACGGCCCACGAGGTCGCCGAGCCGCCCGGTTTCCTGCAACTCGGCGCGGAGCGTCTCGACTTCCGACTCGAGCCGGCGACGGTCAGCCAGCCGGTTGAACACGACTTCCAGCTGCGCGGGCCGAAGCGGCTTCAACAGGTAGTCGACCGCGCCGGCGCGGAGCGCTTCGATGGCGTTGTCGATCGAGCCCTGCCCCGTGATGACGATGCCGTCGCGATCCGTATCGGTCTCCCGGGCCGCGCGGAGCACGTCGATCCCGTCGCCGTCCGGGAGGTGAATGTCGACGATCAGCAGGCGGGGATCGAACTCTTCGAGCGCGCGGCCCGCCTCCTTGACGGTTCCGACAGAGCGAGTCTCTCCCCCGAGGTCCTTGACGGATTCCTCGAGCCCTTTTCGCGTCGCCGGATCGTCTTCGACGATGAGAACCTTCAAGCGGTCTCCTCTGGAAGCTCGAGAACGGCGGAAACCCGATCTCCATCCTGGCCGAGCCGAACGACGCCACCGGCGTCGGCGGCGTACAACCGAGCGCGCGCCAGCCCCATTCCCCAATTCTTCCCGGAACCCACCGAGCGCGGCGCGAACAACTTCTCCGGATCCTCCGCAGGAAGAGTGCCTCGATTCTCGATGCGCACTCGAAGGCGCCCGCCAGCTCTCTCGAGAAAAACGGAGACCGGCGATGAGGTCGCGGACTCGACCGCGTTCACGACGAGGGAGGTCAGCGCCTCGGAAAGTTTTTCGGTATCGCCCTCGACGCGACCTCCGGTCCGTCCCGCGACGACGATCCCGTCTCTTCCGTAATCGTGCAGAGCGGCTTCGACCCAGTCATCGAACGAGAAAGACTCGACTCGACCCGGTCTTGCGAGCAGAAGGTCTCTTCCCCTTTCGAAGAGGTCGAACGCCCGGCCGAGCTCGTTCTTCGCGATCTCCAGAGACTCCGAAGGGTCTTCTCCCCGTGCGACGCGACGACTTGCCCCTTCGAGATGGAGCGAAACCGCCGAGAGCGGCGTCGCGAGATCGTGGAGAAATGTGCGCAGAAATTGGCGTCGGGGCGAGTCTTCGCGTGTCTCCGGGTTGGGCGTCAACTCGGCATCCTTTGTGCTACAAACAGCAGAACCTACGGGGCCATCGTATGCCAAAAGCCGCCCACGCAGTAGACGCGTCCGTCGAGCCTCGCCCGCCCTCCGCGGCGCGCTCTTCGTTGAAGACCCGCCTGAAGATCTCCGCCTTCGTCGGGCTCGGCATCATCGCGGCGTGGCTCTACTACGCCGTCAACCAGGTGCTCACGCTGTACGACATCACGCGGGACATCCAGCGGACGACCGGCCTGCGCGAGCGGGTCGGCGACGCGAAGACCGCGCTCGCGGAGGCGGAAGACTCCCTCGACCGATACACGCAGATCGGTCAGGGCTACGACCTCTCGCGACACCACACCGGCCGGACGACGCTGCGCGCTTCGCTCGGAGCGATTCGCCGGCGGATTCTCTCCGAGAGCTCCCGCGGCTCGCTCGAGCAGGCGGAAGCGGCCGAAGAGATCTATTCGAAGGCGGCCGATCGCGCGATCTCGCGATGGGTGCCCGGAAGTCCATCAGCGGCGCGCGAGCAGAGAGACGACGTCGTCGAGCCGGCGGCCGCAACGCTGCGCGACATCCTGCTCGAGCTGGAGAATCGGTTCGGCCGCAGCGAGGCGATTGCCGAGGGGCGCCTTGCCGGCGCGCGCGATTCCGCGACGGCCGCGCTCGTAATTCTCGCGGGACTCATCCTCGCCGGATTCCTCTGGCTGCTGACCGACGTCGACCGCCGGATCCTCTCCCCAACCGTCTCCGCCGCCGGAGCTCTGTCGGATCTCGCGTCGGACCGGCCGCCGCCGAGGCTCTTGGAGGCGTCCGGTGACGAGATCGGGGAGCTCGGGCGGCAGTTCAACCGCGCCGCCGCCGCTTACGCGGACCGCGCGCGGGCTCTCGAGGAGCGCGACATCCAGGCGTCGGTCAACGCTGTTCTCGCGGCAGCCGCCACCGTCAACGACCTGAAGGGATTCGGTTCGAAAGTCCTGGAAACGGTGCTCGAGGTTTCGGGCGCGGCGTCGGCGGTGCTCTATCTCCCCGACCCCGACGGGACGTTCGCGCCGGCCGAGGCGATCGGCGGCAGCTCCGGATCCGAGGACGGAGTCGGGCGCGAAGAGGCGCGCCGGGCGGCGCTCGAGAAGAAGTCGATCTTCCTCTCGGTGGGTCCCCGGACTCCGACGATCAACGTCTTCGACGGGAGAATCCTGCCGCGCGAAAGCGTGCACGTCCCGCTCATCTACTTCGATCACGTCGTGGGCGTGCTCGCGCTCGGATCGTCGCAGCCTTTCACGGCGAACGCGCGCAACGTGATCTCGGCGATTGCCTCGAGCCTCGCCGTCGCCGTCGCGAACGCGGCGGCCAACGAGCGCGTCGCCGAGCAGACTCGGCGCCTGGCGGAACAGAACGAGCTCCTCGAAGACCAGCGCAGCCGGATCGCGCGGACCAACCAGGAGCTCCAGAGAGCCTCGGCGCTGAAGGACCGCTTCCTCGCCTCGGTCTCGCACGAGCTGCGGACGCCGATGACGGTCATTTTGGGATTCACCGGAGCACTCTTGAAGGGGGGTCAGGGAAACTTGAACGCGCAACAGCGCGAGAGCCTGGAGCGGGTTCAGCGAAACGCGAAGCTGCTGCTCGGGCTCATCAACGACGTCCTCGACATCTCGAAGATCGAAGCCGGGAAGATCGAGATCGACCGGCAGACTGTTTTTCTCGGGGCGCTCGCCCGTCAGATCGAGGCAGACTACTCCGAGCCCGCCCGCAGCAAGGGGCTGACGTTTCGGACGGGGGTCGCACCCGGGCTCGATTCCGTGACGAGCGACCCGGCGCGGGTCATGCAGATCGTCTCGAACCTCGTGGGCAACGCGCTCAAGTTCACCGAGCGCGGCTCGATCATCGTCCGCTTCGAGCCGCGCGAGAGGGAGCGGTGGGCGATCGTCGTTTCCGACAGCGGTATCGGGATCCCGGAAGAGGAGCAGGCCGCGATCTTCGACGAGTTCCGGCAGGGGGAAGCGACCGAGCACCGGGGTCGCGGGGGCACCGGGCTGGGTCTCGCCATCGTCAAGAAGCTCGCCGCCATGCTCGGTGGAACGGTCTCGGTCGAGAGCACCAGCGGCAAGGGCTCGCGCTTCACCGTCGTGCTGCCGCGTCACCTGCCGGAAGAGGCGCGTGCCGAAGCCGCCGCGACCGGAGCGGAAGCGTGGCCGGTCCCGGCTTCCCGGCCGGGGCGCACCGTTCTCCTCGTGGACGACGACGAGGGAGTCCGCCGGCTCTTCGCCTCCGAGCTCGCGCCGCTCGGAATTCACGTCCTCGAAGCGCGCGACGGAAGCTCGGCGATCGAAATCGCACTCGCCGAGCGACCTGACGCGATTCTGCTCGACGTCCTCATGCCCGGTCTCGATGGCTGGGAAACTCTGCGCGCGTTGAAGCAGCGTCCCGAGACTCGCACCATCCCCGTCGTCATACTCTCCGTCGTGGACAACCGCGCTTTCGGCCTGTCACTCGGAGCATTCGACTACCTCGTCAAGCCGGTCGAGCTCTCGACGCTTCTCGACAGCCTGTCGCGGGCGGGCGTCCTGGCATCGCGCGGACATCTGCTCGTCGTGGACGACGATGCCGACGTCCGCCAGCTCCTGACGCAGGAGCTCGTGAGCGCGGGTTACCGCGTCCAGAGCGCCGAAGGCGGGGCCGAGGCCCTCGAGTCCATGGGGCTGGAGCGGCCGAGCGCGGTGGTCCTCGACCTGATGATGAAACCTCCGGACGGGTTCGAGGTTCTCTTCCGAATGCGCGAGGATCCCGACTTGCGTGAGGTCCCCGTCGTCATCGTGACCGCGAAGGACCTCACGGTGAAGGATCAGGAGATCCTGAACGGATCGGCGCAGCGGGTGATCCGCAAGGCCGCCGATCCTTCCCGGCTGGTCGCGGAGGTCCTGAAGGCGGTCGAGGAAGAGAAGACCGCATGACGGATTTGGGCTGATGGCGCGCATCCTCGTGGTCGAAGACTCTCCCGACATCCGTGTTCTCATCCGGATTCTGCTCGAGGCGGGCGGACACGAGGTGACGACGGTCTCCGACGGACGCGCCGGCGTCGAGGCCACGCGCCTGGAACGGCCGGACCTCGTTCTGATGGACCTGTCGCTGCCGGTCCTGTCGGGGTGGGAAGCGACGAGGGAAATCAAGGAGAACCCGGACACTGCGGCGATCCCGGTCGTGGCGGTCACCGCGCACGCAATGCACGGCGACCGCGAGCGCGCCCTCGCGGCGGGCTGCGACGGGTTCATCCCGAAACCGATCGACGAGGAGACGTTCGAGCCGCTCGTGCGTTCCTACCTGCGGCCCTCTCCGGAGGAAGCTGCGCCTCCCGCAGATTCCACTCCGGAGCCCAAACCGACCGTGATCGACGCGGGGCGGATCCTCGTCGTCGACGACCACGACGAAGTTGCGCAGATCATCAAGAACGACCTCGAAAGCGACGGGCACGAGGTCGTAGTCGCGCGGAATCCCGAAGAAGCCTCGTCAGTCGCCGAGGACGACCGGCTGTTCGACCTCGCGATCGTGGATGCGATGCTCGGGGCGGACTCCGGCTATGACCTCGCGGCGGACCTCGTCTCCCGCTCCGCCGAGTACCTGCCCGTGCTGCTCGTGACCGCTGGGGAGATCGATCGCGAGAAGGGCTTTGCAGCCGGTGCGGACGACTTCATCGCGAAACCGCTCGATCCCACCGAGCTCGTGGCGCGTGCCCGATCCCTCATCCGGGTCGGCCGGGCGATCCGGTCGCAGGGCCGGGCGGCCCGGGAACGCTCCGAGGCCTACGAAAAGCTCGCCGAGCTCGATCGGCTGAAATCCGACTTTCTCTCGACCGTTTCCCATGAGCTCCGGACGCCGCTCAACACGATCATCCTGCTCTCGCACCTGATCGAGCGGGAGGGGCAGAATCCCGCAGACGAGGAGCGGCGGCTCCACGACATTCACGTCATCCGAGAGAGCGCGGAAACGCTGCTGCGGATGATCAACAACATTCTCGACCTAGCAAAGCTCGAGGCGGGACAGCGCGACCTTCGCCCGCAAGATGCGCCGCTCCGTCCGCTGCTCTCGGAGACGATGGATCTCCTGGAGCCGCAGGCTCGCGCGAAGGGACTCGCGCTCGAGATCGAGATCGCCTCCGATTTGCCGGAGAACGCCGTGCTCGATCGCGAAAAAGTCTCGCGCGTCTTGATCAACCTGCTCTCGAACGCGGTCAAGTACACCCCGAGAGGGCGCGTGGTGCTCCGGGCGGCGCCCTGGCAGGAGAGCATCGTTTTCGAGGTCGAGGACACGGGAAACGGCGTTCCCGCGCACCTCGTCGCGACGGTCTTCGAGCCTTTCCGCCAGATCCGCACCGGCGGGGACGAGGAGACCCCGCGCGGGACCGGACTGGGGCTCACGATCTCGAAGCAGCTCGTCGAGCTCATGGGAGGGGATCTGATCTTCGACAGCCGCGAAGGGGAGGGAACGCGCGTCGCATTCACTCTGCCGCAGCTCCGGGACCTGCTCGAGGAGACGAGCGCACCGGCCGGGGCCGAGGCGCCGTCGTCGGCCGGAAGCGGTAAAGGTTGCAGCGTGCTGGTCGTCGAGGACGACGCCTCCTCGCGCTACGGCCTGAAAAGTCTCCTCGAGTCGGAAGGTTATGAAGTCACCGAAGCGGGTGCCCTCGCGGAGGCCGAAGAAGCGATCCGGCAGCGGACCCCGGACGTGTTGATCCTCGACATTACGCTGCCCGACGGAGACGGCGCCGAGTGGCTTCGACTTCTCGCCCGGCGCGAAGGGCGGCTGCCGTTTCCGGTTCTCGCGCTCACCGGAGTGACGGCCGACGAAGACAACCGGAGGATCGAGGGATCCGGCGTGTCTGCGATCCTGCAAAAGCCGGTGAACGTGCGGCTTCTCTTCCAGGCTCTCCGGAATTGCCGGCCGGCCGCTCACGTGGCGAGGTCTTAGCCGTCGTCACGCGAGCACGTCCCTCCGCAGAAATACGGCGTACGCCACGCCCGCCGCAACGACCGCCCAGATGGTGAGAACGACGACCGAGAACGGCAGGGTCATTCCGGTGATCGGAGCCGGCGACCCGGAGTAGTAGTCGGGAAGGGGCAGGTTCGTCACGAAGAGATAGCGTTGCGCCTCCCAGGACGGCGCGACGCGGGGCAGGATCGTTCCCGCGATCAGGGCGGCGACCATCGTCCCCATCGCGGCGGCGGTCGAGCGCAGCACGACCGACGTCAGGAACGCGATCGCCCCGACGGTGAGCGCCGCAAACCAGGCGAGCCCGAACGCGATCAGCGCGTCCTCCCAAAGCGGCAGCGAGCGCACCCCGGCCGGATCGAAAGTCTCGCCGGAGAGACGAAATCCCGTCAGGACCGGCGCGCCCCACCCCCGGTACCCGAACGCGAGCCCGCCGAAGAGATAGGCCACGAGCCCTCCGAGCGCCACCGTCAATGTGATCGCCACGACCAGGGCCGCCAACTTCGACGAAAGGACGCGCGCGCGACCGACCGGACGGGTCAGGAGCAGCTTGATGGTCCCCTGGGCGAATTCGGACGAGACGATGTCGGCCGCGAAGAGAATGGCGAGCAGGGGCAACAAGAGGTAGCTCGACGCGCTCGCGAAGGCGCGCGCGAAGAGCGGTCCCGATACCGAGTCCGGGTTGACGTTGCGGTCGAGGTGGTACTGGACGCGCGCGATCTCGAACCGGACCCACCGGAGCTGCGTCTTGGGGAGCCGGCCCGAACGCTCCCAGTTCTGCATCCGCGCGACGCGTTCCTGGGCCTCGATTCTCCAGTCGCGGCCGGGGCGCCGGTCCTTCGCCTGCGTCTGCGCGAACACGATCAACCCGTTCAGCGCGACGAGGATGAGAAGTGCGACCCGGAATCGCCGGCGTTTCAGGAGCTTCAGGATCTCGTTTTCGACGAGCGGCGCGAACTTCAAACTGTCTCTCCGCCGGTCACTTCGAGGAACAGCTCCTCGAGGGTCGAGGGCTGGCGCTCGACGCCGAAGACGCGGACGCCGGCCAACGCGAGCGCGGCGAGAGCCTCGGGCACGGCTTCGCGCCCGACCTCGGCCGACACCGTCTCGTCACCGTCGATTCTCGCCGAGCCGTCCCGCGCGAACGTCTCGAGGATCTCCGCGGCGCGCGCGGCCGGACGCGCGAGGAAGATCAGCCGATCTGCGCCGCGCTTCGCGAGGAGCTCGCGCACCGGTCCCATCGCGAGCGTGCGGCCGCGGTGGATGATTGCGACCCGATCGCACATCTGCTCGACTTCGGCGAGAAGGTGACTCGAGACGAACACCGCGATCCCCCGCTCGGAGGCGAGGTGGCGAATGAGCTGCCGGATTTCGCGGATGCCGGCGGGGTCGAGACCATTCGCCGGCTCGTCCAGAATCAGAAGGTCAGGCGCCCCCAGAAGCGCCTGGGCGAGCCCGAGCCGCTGCCGCATGCCGAGTGAATAGGTCGCCACCCGGTCGTCGAGGCGGGATTCGAGAGCAACCAGGCGGGAGAGCTCCGGAATCCGCGATTCCGCGCCGTCTAAGAGCATGCGCGCGAAGTGCTGAAGGTTTTCGCGGCCGGTCAGATACGGATACAGGTCGGTGGACTCGACGATGCAGCCGACCCGGGACATCGCCTTCGCGAAGTCTCGAGCGATGTCGAAGCCCGCGATGTGGACCTGACCTCGATCGGGGCGCGCGAGTCCAACGAGCATCCGGATGGTGGTCGTCTTGCCGGCTCCATTCGGCCCGAGAAAACCGAATACCTCGCCTGCAACGAGCTCGAAGGAGACGTCGGAAACCACCTCGCGCCGACCGAACCGCTTCGTGAGCGCCCGGGCGGACAGGACGATGGGCCTCTCCGGGCCGGTCCCTTCCATGACTTCCGTATTATCCCGGCATGCCCCGGCCGTCGCGTTTCTGGCTCTGGCACGTGCCGGCAGCGCTGGCGACAGTCACGGGCGCGGTTCTCGCGGTCGGCTTCTGGCTCGCGCTGCGCGGCGGAGCCGGTGCGACGCTCGGCGAGCCGCCGCCCCCTCCGGCCCGGCAGGAAGCGCCGCGGCCGACGGGAAAGCGCCTCGTTCTCGTCCTCGGCGATTCCCTTTCCCATGGCACTGGCGACCCGACCGGAAAGGGTTATGCGTCCGACGTCGCGGATTTTCTCAAGCGACGCGGTCCGGTCGAGTTGGTCAACCTCGCCGTCGCGGGCGCGGAGTCCTCCGACCTCCGGGAATTGGTCGGAAGCGCCAACGTGCGGTCGCTCGCGTCCTCGGCGAACCTGATCCTGCTTTCGATCGGAGGCAACGACCTTTCGCATTCGCTCGGCGGAGCGGGCGCCCCGGGCGAAGCGCTGTCGGCGGTCGCGGCGGCCCGCGCCCGTCTCGCGGGGAATCTGCGCGCGATTCTCTTCGAACTGCGCGCCGCGAACCCGTCCGCGCCGATCTGCGTGCTCGCCCTCTACCAGCCGTTCTCCGGCGACGTCCGCGAAATCCGGGTCGGCGCGTCGCTCGTCCTGGCCTGGAGCAACTTGATCAGCGAGACCGCGCTCGCCTTTCCGAACGTCTCCGCGGTTCCGGTCTTCGACCTCTTCCAGGGCCGGCCGGACCGGCTGGCCTCCGACCGTTTCCACCCCAATCGGGAGGGTTACCGCGCGATCGCGGATCGCGTGATCCAGACCTTGCCGCCCGGCCTCTAGCTACAGAGGGCCGGGGAATGACCGGCCCGCGCTGCGCCGGCTACCGCGTGCGGTAGATCATGGCCTCGGCGGACGAGCCGCTATAGCTCGCGTCGCCGGCGAATACCGCCCGGATCTTCCGCCGGTTCGTGCTGATGTATTTGCTGGGCACGGAGATCTGGGCGACGCCCCCCGCATCGGTCGTCGCGCTCCCGATCGCGACGAAGATCGCCCCCGCCGACGCGCTCTTTTGAACCGAGAAGGCGATGCTCTTGCCCGCTAGGGGCTGACCGTCCGAGTCGCGCAGCGTCGCGCGAGCGATACCGGGCCGATCGGCCGCCGCGACGACCACGTCGGGCAGCGAGAGCGTCGTCTTGTCGCGGACGACCGCGGTTGCGCCGCCGGCGGCCGTCACACCGTGCCCACCGTCCCAGCTCGCGGAGAACGGATAGGACCCGACCGGCCGGGTGGGGGTAACCGAAACCTCCGCCCGACCGGCGGCGTCCGTGGTGCCGACGTAGTTCTCGGCGCTTCCGTCCCCCGCTGCATCGAATGAGAACACCACGGTCTGGCCGACGATCGGGCTTCCTGCGCCGTTAGCGAGAGTGGCCTCGAGCTTTCCCGCCTCGTTGCGGCTCAAGAGGGCGTCCGCCGCGACGAGAGCCGCGCCGTCGATGACGTCGCCGATGCCGTCGTGATCGGAATCCTCCTGCCCGGGGTTGGCCACGGTCGGGGCGTTGTCGTAACCCTGAGCGAGAGCGACCTCACCCATGGTCATGGCAACACCGCCCGGATAGCTCTTCACGAAGTCGAGAAGCTGCATCCACGCGTTCCACCGCGGGGCGTAGACCGTGTTGTCTTCGCGGTTCGGGCCGCCGTTGCAGCAGCTCGAGCAGAGACGGTCGTCGTTCGGGCACGGACGCCCGCTCCATTCGACTTCCTCGATCAACCAGGTCGTCAGACCGCCGGCGTCGGTCTGCGAGCTCAGATATGACTCGTAAGCGGCGGAGTCGTAAGTGTCCCCGGTTGTGTCCGGCGGGTCGAGCTGGACGTCGGCGGAGGCGTGGAACATTCCGAACTGGTCGAACTGCTCGTGATGCGAGCCCTCAGGCGAGAAGATCGGCCCGAAGACGCCTGACTCCTCGAAGATGCTCGCCGAGAAGGCGCGGAAGCCGAGCTGAGCGAGAGCCTTCCTCCCGGTCGTGTCGGACGTGTCGAACGGCGGAGCGAACGAGATCAAAGGGTGCGCCGACGTCGACCAGTCGATCTTGGGAGACGCCGCGGTGGCACCGGATTCCGCGATCCACTTGTTTTCGTAATTGCCCATCAGGGTGTCGTGACCCACCTTCATGAGCTCGAAGGATTCCGCCTCGGTCAAACCGCAGATCTCGCAGGAGAAGAAGTTGCGCTCGGGGTCAAGCGCCCAGTCGCCGAACAGCGTGTTGCTCGCGTGGTACGTGCCGTGCTCGCCGATCTCCAGGAGAGTACTGTCGTTGCGATCGTTGATCCACGCGACGACCGGGGGATCGGTCCAGAGTTGCTTCGGGATCGTGATCAGCGTCACCGGCACTTCCTTGCCGCCGACGAGCGTCAGCGTCTTCGTCGCGTCGTCGCCGCAAGGCTCGTACGGTTGGCCGCCGACGGTCACATCGCCGGGTTCGTAGTTCTCCCAGCACTTCGTCGCCCAGTCCGTCGGCGAGAGCGTGGCCGCGTCGGCCATGAGCTGCGTGAACTCGTTCTGGAAGAACCGTCCCAGAGCGTCGATGCGGATCACGAAATGAGTAGTTCCCATGCTCCACTTGATCTTCGCCGCCTGCGTCAGCGCGAACAGGTCGCCCGAATCCGGGCCGTCGGGAAGCCCGTCGCCGTCCGCGTCGCCGTCGATCAGCGGGTCGCAGGCGTCTCCGGCGCCGTCCCCGTCGTGATCTTCCTGGCCGCCATTGGCGACGAACGGGCAGTTGTCGTCGGCGTCTTCGACCCCGTCGTTGTCGTCATCCGCGTCCACCGGGTCGCCGAGCCGATCCCACGTCGACTGGTCTTCGGGATTCCCCAAGACGGTATCGAAGTCGTTGTCGAGCTGGTCGCGGTGGTTGATCGAGCCGTCGGTGTTCATGTCGAGGCGCGCGGCGTTGGGAGTGAACGGCGCGTTGTCGGTGTAATCCGAAACGCCGTCTCCGTCGCTGTCGACCGGCGCGAGCTGGCGCAGGAGCTTCACCTTGCCGTCGTACTCGCCCGCCAGAATGTCCAGGTACGTGTCGCTGTTCACATCGGCGAGGTTCAACCCGCGAGCCTCCGTGCCGATGTCGGCAAGCACGCCGAAACCGGTGTGCCCCGACGCCGTGCTGACGTCGAGGAGGAGGGTCCCGTCGTTCGCTGTGTTGGACGACGGCGTCTGGACGCCGGACTGGAGCCCGAGGGCGAGATCCGCTTTTCCGTCGCCGTTGACGTCGCCAGCCGCGAGGGAAGCCGTGAAACCGACCGCCGCCCGGAAGGCGTCGTGGCCGAGATACACGTTGGGGCGATTTGCGACTGCGTCGTTGCCGCTCTGAAGGACGAAACCCCCGGCGCC
>DASWDK010000196.1:0-3450 GCA_036395335.1 Thermoanaerobaculia bacterium | reverse complement strand
TTCGTCGCCGGCTGAGCCACACAGACGGTCGCGGCCAGGAAAACCAATCCGGCCGCGGTTACGATCCTCTTCATTTCTTCTCCCCTTCCTTTTCGAGCTTCAAAGCGACCGAGTTCATGCAGTAGCGCTCCCCCGTCGGCTGCGGGCCGTCGTCGAACACGTGCCCCAGGTGCGCATCGCAGCGGCTGCAGAGGACCTCCGTACGCCGAACGAACATGCTGTCGTCGTCTTCCGTGCGGACGCTTTCCTTCGAGAGCGGCTCGGAGAAGCTGGGCCACCCCGTGCCGGAGTCGAACTTGGTCTCCGACGTGAAGAGCGGGTTGCCGCACGCGACGCAGACATACGTCCCCGCGTCCTTCGCCTTGTTGTACTCGCCCGAGAACGGGCGCTCGGTCCCCTTCTCGCGGGTGACGTGGTACTGCTCGGGAGTCAGCTCACGCCGCCACTCCTCCTCGGTCTTTCGGACCTTCTCCATGAATGCCTCGCAGGGAGGCGCGATTCTATCGGTTCACCCGAATCGGGCGCACCGCGACCGGCCGGAAGCCGACGTTGCCGGGGCCGAAGTTCTTCGCAAGGTAGCGGACGAGCTCTTCCCGTCGGCCTTCGGGCACTTCCGCGCCCCACCCGATCATCTTCGTGACGTTCGCCGTCCACTGCTTCTCGGTCAACCTCTGCTGCCGGAGCACGTCTCCCGAGTGGCAGCTCAAGCACGCCCGGTCGGCGACGTCTTTGGCGGGACTCTCGGGGAGCGGCGCGATGAGGGTTCCCAACTGCGGAAGATCCGCAGACGGTTTCGGCTTGCCAAGGGCGACGAAGGACATCGCAAGGGCTGCGACGACGGCCAGCCGAGCGTTCGCCGTCACGCCGTGACCTCGACCTCGGCCGAGTGCCATCCATTCCAGAGGTAGCCGCTCTGATTCCAGACGGCCTCCCGCGGCTGAACGCTTCCGCGGCTGTCGGTCGCGCGCGCGGCGAGTCGAACCTTCCCCGGCGACTTCGGCATCCAGGAGAGCGACCAAAGACGCCATGCGTACGGGTCGTGCTCGCGGCCCAGGTCGGCCGCCTTCCAGCTCTTCCCGTCGTCGTCGGTCAGTTCGACTTTCGCGATGTCCGGAGCGCCAGAGAACGCGACGCCGCGGATCGTGGCGGGAGAACCGACGCGTGCGCGCGCCGGCGCGCCGGTGATGTTCGACTTGACGAAGAGGTCGGTCACCGGACGCATCTCCTCGGACTTGAACGTCACGCCCGGCTCGCCGGGCTTCGCCGGGTAGCGGTAGCCCACGTCCATGTAGAACCCCTTCTCCGGGTCCGGCTCAAGAGAGAGCTTCGCGAGCCACTTCATCCAGTGGTCGCCGGCCCAGCCCGGCACGACCAGGCGCGCGGGAGCGCCGTGGAGCGGCGGAAGGGGCTCGCCGTTCATCTCCCAGGCGACGATCGCGTCTTCGAGCGCCTTTTCAATCTCGAGGCTCCGATGGAACGGCGGCGTCTTGCTCGGCGGGTCATCGGTTCCGGCGGTGTGGAGATGCTTAGCCGTCCCTTTCACGCCGGCTTTTGCGAGCAGGTCGCGGACCTTAGCACCGGTCCACCGGGCATTGCCGACCGCACCGTACCTCCACTGAACGCCCGGGACCGGCGGCGTGTAGAGGCTGCGCCCGTTGCCCGCGCACTGGAGGACGCAGGTCACGGTCGTGCGCGGAAAGCGCTTCAGATCGGCGAGCGAGAGCTCGAGCGGCAGCGCGACCTCGCCGTCGACCGTCAATTTCCACGTCCGTGCGTCCGGCGCCGTGGCGTTCCAGTGGTGGCGCACGAAGAAGAGGTCGTTCGGTGTGATGTAAGTTGTGAGGAGATCGAGCGGCGTCTCAGCGTCCGGAGCGTACGCGTTCATCTGGAGGAGGCGGCGCTCCGGCCGCGGCAGGCCGAGAGCGGTCGAGGCCAGAGTCACAGCTCCCACCCCAATAAACGTCCGCCGGGTTAACGGGGTCAGGTCTCCGCTGACTGCTTTCATGGCTTATATCGAGCGGACTCTATCGCTGGAGGAACTCGTCCATCGCTCCGACGGCCTCGGCGAGGGGGGTCTCGGAGCTGACGTCGCTCACAGCGCTGTCAGGAACTCGCGGATCGCCGCGAGTGCGTCCGCCATGTTCTGCGCTTCCGTTCGACCGGAGCTCGCGCGCGGCTTCCAGGAGTGGTCGCCGTCCTCGAGCCAGACGACCCGGATCGCGGGAGAGAGCCGGTAGCCGGCGACGTCATCGGGCGAGCCGAACGAGTCGCGGGTCCCCTGGACGATCAGCGCGGGCGTCTTCAGAGCTTCAAGGTGTTCCGTCCGGAGCTTTTCCGGCCGGCCGGGGGGATGGAACGGATAGCCCAGGCACACGAGCCCGCGCGCGCCGACCTCGTCGGCGACCAGGCTCGCGATCCGGCCTCCCAGCGACTTGCCGCCGATTACGACTCGCTTGCCGCCGCCCAGCTCTTCGACGACCTCTTTCCATGCGTTTCGGAGAATCGGCTCCCGATCCGGAGCACCGCGGCCGCCCCCTTGCCGGCGCGCCCGCATGTACGGGAACTCGAATCGCAGGACGCGCACGCCGCCGGCCGCCGCGAGACCGCGCGCGACCGAGTTGAGAAAGGGCGTATTCATCGGCGCGCCGGCGCCGTGGGCGAGGACGACGGTCATCGCCGCATCGACCGGTCCGTCGAGGAGGAGATCCTCCCGAAGCCTCACCACGGCGGCCGATCTTAGCCTCGGAACGCCCCTTGCAGAGGAGTCCCGCATGGTCATGCTCGAGGACTTCACCGCGCTTTCACGCGGCAGAGACGTGCCGCTCGAAGGCCGCGTCGATCGTTGCCCGGCGTGCGGCAGGAACGGCGTGGAGCATGCCGAGCCGGATTCCCACTTCTTCGTCCACGTTCAAACGTCCGAGCTCCTCTCCGACGGGATGCTGACCGAGCCCCGCGACTGCTGCCGCATCGTGAACGGAGGCGGGCCGCTCCTCGAGCTCTCGACCCGCAACGACACGCTTCGAATTACCGAGAAGTAGCCGGCGGCGGCCGCCCGGGATTACGTCCGCACCGCGAACCACCACGTCCAGGCGGCGAGGACGAGCTGCAGCGGGGCGCGGACCCAGAGGTACTTCGGACCCGCCGCGTGCCCGCCCATCGGGACGCGCTTGACCGCGGCGTAGACGTTCGACGGAAAGATCAGGATCAGGTAGGCGATCAGGAAGATTCCGGTCGGACGGCTCCATCGCGGCACGAGGAGCGCCGCTGCGATCGCGACCTCGAGGAGGCGGTCCCATAGATGAGAGGCACCCGCAGCGGCACTCGGGGCGGAAGCATTCGCGACATCGGACCGGTCTGGAAGAAGTGGCCGGACGCCGTGAACGCCATGACGACCGCGAGAGCGATCCGGCCGCGGAGATCCGGCGCGATCTCCGCCCGATCGGAGAGAGC
>DASWDK010000195.1:0-5911 GCA_036395335.1 Thermoanaerobaculia bacterium | reverse complement strand
GGGATGGAAGCGCCGTCGATGATCGAGCCTTTCGGCGCCGGCCACGTCACGCCCTTGCCGTCGACATAGCCGAAGTCTTCGAGAAGCTTCATCTTCCGGTTCGCCTCGATCCACTCGGTCTTCACGCTGCCCTCGAAGTGGCCGAACTTTCCGCCACCGCCGGAGCAGCCGACCGCGAGTACGAGTGCGGCGCACGCGACCGGTCTCACGCGAGCGGCTTCCTCATGGGAATGAAGTCGATCGTAACCCCGCCGGCGAGCGAGTGCTCGACCCGTTCGTCGCCCGTGTACCCGAGCACTCGATAGAACCGGTGCCCCGGGAGCGTGGCGAGAAGCTCGACGGATCGGAAGCCGTGCGCCCGCGCCTCCGCCTCGCATTTCTCGAGGATCGCGCGGCCGATCCCGCGCCGCGCCCAGTCGGGATGGACGAAGAAGGCGCGGATCCGCGCGGAGTCGCGCGAGGGGTCGAGGAGGTCCGATCGCCGACCGGGCTGCGCGTCGCCTCCGAAGAGCGTCGCGTGGCGGCTCCAGCCGCCGCAGCCCACGATCCGGCTTTCCGCTTCGGCGACGAAGTACGTGCCGTCGCGAATCAGCTCGCTGTCCACGCCGAACGCGGAGCCCAGGGCCGCCTCGACCTGCGCCGCCGTGTAGTCGGGTGCGGAAAGGCCGCGTGCGGATTCCGCGATCAGCTCCTCGAGCGCGGGTCGGTCCTCCAGCGTCGCCTTACGCAGGGAGAAAATGCTCACGGCACGAGCCACGCGCGGAGCTGCTCGGCCGTGGCATTGGCTCCGGACAAGATCGTCGCGACGAGCTGACCTCGGAGTCGTTCGCGGTGAGAGACGACGGCCGCGAGCCCCGCGGCGCCCGCCGGTTCGAGCACGAGTCCGAGATCCGCGTGTGCGCGCCGGATCGCCGCCACGATCGCATCGTCGTCCACGAGGACGACGTCGTCCACCACGCCTATGATGTCCTCGAGCGCTTCGGGAAACGGGCTCTTGACCGCAATGCCGTCGGCGATCGTGTCGGCGCGATCGAGCTCCTCCACGCGGCCCGCCCGCCACGACCGCTCCATCGCCGGGGCTCCGCTCGCGCAGACCCCGATCATTCGGGTCGCCGGGTGATGCGCCTTCACCCAGCTCGCGATCCCGGCGAGCAGCGCTCCGTCCCCGAGCGGAACGACGATCGCCTCGAACGGCTCCTGCCAGCGGAGAAGCTCCATGCCGATCGTGCCCGCACCCTCGGTGATCTCACGGTCCCGGCCGTCCTCGACCAACCGGGCGCCGCTCTCGGTCGCGAATTTCTTCGCCGCGGCGTGCGCCTCGTCGACGTCCTTTCCGACCAGATGCACCTCGGCCCCGAGCGCGCGCATCCGCTCGACTTTGAGCGGGTTTGCGGCCACTCCCGTGAAAACCGTCAGTGAAAGACCACGTTTGCGAGCCGACCAGGCCAGACCCTGTCCGAAGTTGCCGGCGGTCGCGCAGGCGAGGTGAAGTTCGCCGTCGAGCGAGGACATCAGGAACTCCGTCCCGCGCCCCTTGAACGAGCGGATCGGGTTCATGGTCTCGACCTTCACCACCAGGCGGCAGCCGAGATCCCGCCCGAGAGGCTCCGCGAGGAACTGCGGGGAGTCGAGGAAAACCGGGTCGATGACGGTCGCGGCCCCCGCGATCCGCTCGAGAGAGAGTCGACGGGTCCGCGTCACTCCGATTTCGGCCACGCCCCGAGGAGCCGCCGGAGCAGAACGAGCTGCCCGACGTGGTACGCGTTGTGGTCGGCGACGAGCACGAGCTCGCGAATGTAGGTCTGTCCCGTGCCGTGCGGAATCTCCGCGAAGAGGTCGACCGCGGGGTCTGCCGCGAGCTTCTTCAGCGCTCTTCGGTCGCGGCGGAAGGCGGCGACGCTCTCGTCCCAGGCGCTGGCTGTCGGCGGCGAGATGCCTCGCGGCCAGTAGTCCTCGAACTTGAGCTCCACGTAATCGGGGTTCCGGCAGAAATCCAGGATGTCGCGCTGGCAGATGCGGAGGTGCTCGAGGAGCTGCCACGGCGAGTGCGGTGAACCTTTGGGCCGCCGGCCGCGGGACTTCGCCGGAATTCCTTCGACCGCCGTGTCGAAGAAAACGTGCGCGTCTTCCCAGTCGAGGACCTTCGAGAGGAGAGCGCGAAGACCGTCGTCCCGGTTCATGCGAGGAATCGGCCGTCTCAGGCGGCGCGGTCTCTCGAGCGGTTCGCGTCGAGCGCTTTCGTGAGCCGAACGACCGCCGCGATCAGGAGGCTGAACCCCATGACCGCGGTTCCGAGAAACAGTCCCCAGACCATACCAAGCCCGGCGGCGTAGCGGACGAGCGACCCCGTATCCGGCGGCGCCGTCAGACTTTTCACGAACTCGGGCGACACGACCGCGACGATGCATCCGAAGAGGCCGCCGAGGATCGACGAACCGAGCGCCGCTCCGACGATCGAGAGAAAGTTGCGGACGAAAGTCATGAACCAGCCGCGCAAAGCTTACCGCCAGCGCTAAGATCTCGCCCATGACGGAGGGTCGGCGGAGGCGAACGATTCTCTGTTCAGCATTCTGTAGCTGCCTGTTTGCCGCTCTCGCTCACGCAGATCCAGCGCATTTGCTCGAGCCGACCCCCGGCGCCCGGCTGCAACCGGGCGCCATCGTCCGGATTTCGTGGACCCTCGGCGACTCCGCGCAGGGCGAGTTCGACGAGATGGAGCTCCTCCTGTCGCTCGATGGAAGAGAGAGCTTTCCCTTGCGGCTGACGCGCGAGGTATCACCCGCCGCGGACTCGGTTCTCTGGCGGGTCCCGAGGCTCCCGACCGACCACGCGCGCCTCGCGCTCCGAGTCGGACGAGGCGAGAAAAAAGAAACGGAAGCGATCCGGATCGTCGGCGCGGAGTTCACGATCCTCGCCGGCGTGGACGATCCCCTGGAGCGGATTTACCGCGTGCGCGGAGAGTGGCGGACCGTCGAGGCGGCCGGATCCGCGAACGACCTGCCCGAGTCCGACATCTCCGGTTTCCCCGACGAAATGCGGGCGTCGTTCTCGCCCGACGGAAGCGCGGAACCGCCGGGATCGGCAACCCCCCTGCCGGATCGCGGCCGGCGTGACGCGCTGCTCGTCGCCGCGAGTGCCGCAAAGACATCGAAGCCCGTCCCGCCGTCTCTCGCGTTCTTCTCGATACCCCTGCGTCAATAGAGAGCCTTCTTCCTTTCGAACTGTTCCGGCTCGAAACGAAGGAGGATTCATGCGTTCGAAGAACGTCGGTTTATGGCTGCTCGCCGCAGGACTCTGCCGAGTCCCTCTCGCCTCCGCTCAAAGCTCGGCGACTCCGCCCTCTCCGCAACCCACGCCGGCTCCGGTCCAGGAAAGCGTCGTCGTATCGGCGACGCGCGGTCCGGAGATCGAGACCGAGATCCCGGGCCAGGCCACGGTCGTGACCGGTGAGGAGCTCCGCCGCCGCAACGCCTCGACCCTCGCCGACGCCCTGCAGGACGTCGTCGGGCTCGACACCGGAAACGGAAGCGACAATGGAGCGCGCCTTCCGAACATCGGCCTTTGGGGTCTGAAGGAGTTCGACGCACTCCTGGTCATGGTCGACGGTGTTCCGGTCGGCGGCCCGTTCAACCCCTCCCTCTCGCAGATCGACGTCGACGACATCGATCGGATCGAGATCGTCAAAGGACCTCAAGGCACGCTCTATGGCGTGTCGGCCTTCGCCGGGATGATCCAGATCTTCACGAAGTCGGGGTCGATAGGGACCGACGTGCGTTTGTCCGGCGGTTCCTTCTCGACCGGGCGCCTTTACGCCTCGCACAGTGCGAGCATCGGCGGCGCGAAGCTGCGGCTCTTCGGGAGCTTCGAACGCTCCGACGGATGGCAGGACCGGACGGACTACAAAGGCGACCGCGGCGGCGTCCGGCTCGATGCACCGGTCTTCGGCTCCGGAAAGCTCTCCTTGATCTTCGACGTGATCCGCGACACGCAGTTCTTCGGCTCGCCGCTCCCGGTCGATGACGGAGAGCC
Organism: Thermoanaerobaculia bacterium; assembly: GCA_036395335.1. Lineage (GTDB taxonomy): Bacteria > Acidobacteriota > Thermoanaerobaculia > UBA5066 > Gp7-AA6 > Gp7-AA6. The sequence continues at coordinate 1,882 of DASWDK010000195.1, read as the reverse complement.
GCTTCCCGGCTTCCGCATCGACCGGAACTACGAGGTCGGGGGCGCGCGAGTCGACCACCGGGTGTACTCGGTGACGACACGCTGGCAGCAGCCGCTCTCGGCGTCGGTCCTCCTGGAGAACGTTCTCGGGATCGCGCGGGACAACCAGATCTCGATCCGTTCCTTCGTCGGCGAGGTGCAGGGCGACGAAGCGACCGCGGAAGGCGTGTCCTTGAAACCCCGCGAGACCGACGTCTCCAACGATCTCCACGTCACCACGGCCTTCTCCGCCGCCGGCTCGCATCGACTCGTGGGAGGTGCAGCCCTGACCTGGGGGCGGACGACCGCGAAGGGCACTGGCTTCGACATCGATCTCCGGATCGATCCGGTCGACGTCCCCGAGTTCGCGGAGACGCCGGCCGGCGATCACCGCTCGTTCGTCGACCGTCGGACGTTCTTCGGCCTGTACGTCAACGACGAGTGGACCCCGGTCCGCTTCCTGACGCTGACCGGCGGCGCTCGTTACGACCGGGTCTCCGAGAAACTCTTCGCGCAGGCGCAGGAGGTCGGCGACCCCGACGTCGACGTCTCGCGCGATTCCCGCTCCGAGGGACAGTGGTCCGGCGGCCTTTCGGCCCTGGGCCGCCTCGTCGGGGACCGGCCGGGCGCGTTGAACGGGGCGAACGTGTACGTCGCCGCGAAGTCCGCGTTCAAGCCCGCGGCTCCGAACCTCACGGAGGCCGAAGACGCGGAAATCCTGGAGCCCGAGCGGACGCGCAGCGGTGAAGTCGGCTTGAAGACCCGGTGGCTCGGTCGACAGGTGTCATTCGACGTGTCGGTCTTCCACATGATTTTCAAGAACCTGGTCGTTTCGAACATCGGCCTAGACGGCACGCCACGGCTGATCAACGCCGGGAGCGAACGTTTTCAGGGAACCGAGCTCACGCTTGGATATCGGCCGGCGGCGCTCTCGGGGCTCACGTTCCAGGCCGGCTACGCCCACCACGACGCGCGGTTCATCGAGTTCTCCTTCCTGAATGCGGAGGGGGAGCTTCGAGTCGTGAACGGCAAGCGCCTGGAGCTCGCCCCGCGCGACCTCTGGAACGCGCGGCTCGAGTACGCGACGGGTCACGGGCCATCTGTTTTCTTTGCGCTCCGCCACCAGGGGCGGCGACCGTTGAACCGCCGCAACGTGAACTACGCCGATGGCTTCTTCGAGAGCGATGCAGGCGCCGGCTGGGATTTCCGGTGGGGCCGGATATCGGTCGTGGGCCGGAACCTCGGCGACAGCCGCCACTACGTCGCCGAGAGCGAGATTGGCGACAGCCAGTTCTATGTCGCCGCGCCGCGGCGATTTACTGCGGAGCTGGCGTTCCGTTTCTAGTCGATGACCGTTCAGGGTCCAGCCGAGCCTCCGGGACGGTAGACCACGTAGATCCGGCTCGTGACGTCTCCCTCAATCAGCGGCCGCAGCTTTTCGAGGATGCCTTTTCGCGCCTCGGATTTCATGTAGGCCTCCAGGGCTGCTCGGTCCTCCCAGACCGTGACCGAACCGCGCTCGCCGCTCACCGGGTCGTAGTAGAACTTCACCCACTTGAGACCCTTCATCCCGGCGTACATGCCGGTGATCTCGGCGTCAGTCACCTTCGAGATTTCTGCGTTCCGGCCGAAGCGGGCCCTGTAGCTGCTGATCCGGATGACTTCCTGCGCGAGCCCGATCGCCGAAAGCGAGAAATAGATCGTGACGAATCCGGCAACGAAAGCGACCCATCGGCGAACTGGAGTGGCCATCGGTTTTCCTCCTCGGAACTGCGGAAAAGTTTCGGGAAGCCTAAGGCCGGCTCGCGAAGCGAGTCAATCGAGCGGTCTTCAGCCGGAGGGCACGAGCACGAAGTCGATCCGA
>DASWDK010000194.1:0-3532 GCA_036395335.1 Thermoanaerobaculia bacterium | reverse complement strand
GGAGTCGACGTAGAAGGTCTGGCCTCCGGTCGCCTGGGCAAGCTTGTTCAGCTTGTACTTGACCTCGAGGTCCGCTCCGGAGATCTTGAGGCCGATCCCATAAATCGAGATCCCCGCCTTCTTGACGTACTCGACCAGCGTCTCGTAGTCGAACTTCGACGCGGTGTCTTTTCCATCGGAGAGGATTACGAGCGCCTTCTTCCCCTTGACGCCGGTGAACTGGTAGAGGCCGTAGATGATCGCGTCGTAGAGCGCGGTCGATCCCTCCGCGCGCAGCCCCGCGAGAGAGCGGAAGATCCGATCCTTCCGGTTCGTCAGCTTCGTCAGAAGGTACGGCTCGTTGTCGAAGGAAACAGTGAAGGCGCGGTCCTTCGGTCCGATCGAGAAGTCGAGGAAGGACAGCGCGGCCTGCTGCGCCTCGGGGAGCGACTCGAGCATCGAAGCCGACGTGTCCACGAGGACTCCGAGCGTGAGCGGGAGGTTCTTCACGTACTCGAACGACTCGACCTTCTGGACGACTCCGTCCTCGAAAACCTTGAAGTTGGACGCCTGAAGACCCGCCACCGGACGCCCTTTTTCCGTGACGGTCGTGTAGAGCTCGACGGCGTCGACGCTCACCTCCGAGATGTATGCGGGTGCGTTGACGTAACGAAGGTCCTCCGCGATCGTTCCGTCTTCGAGCGTTCCCACGATCCGCACGTAGCCGAGCGACTTGCCCTCCTGGATGTTGACCGTCTGCTCGAACGGAGGCTGATAGAGCGTCGCGACGCGTCGCTCGTTCGAGTAGATCTCGAGCTTCTGGAGCGTCTTGCCCTCCGGAACGGCGACCGCGGCGACGACGCGGGTCGGCCCGGAGACGCGCGCGCCCTTTTCGGGGGACATGACCCGGACCCGAAAGATCTCGCGACCCTCGTTGACGACGTACTCGTCCTCGCCGATCGCGCGCCCGGCCGAGCCGTAGGCGACGACGCGGACCGTATGCCGGCGAGGGAGCGGCCCGAGGTTCAAATCGGCATCGAACGGCGGGCGGGTCTTGGTCATGACCTTCGAGCCGTTCAGGTAGAACTCGACCGCCTTCACCCCTTCGGCGACCTTCGTCTCGAAACGCTGCAGTCCGGTGGCGATCTCTTTGGCGACCGGCAGGAGCGAGATCGCGGACGGCAGGAGCCCGAGGTCCCGCGCCTTTTCGACCGTCGCCCGACCTTCGGCGCGCGCGGACGCGACCTGGGCCGGCGGGGCGTCGGGCTGCTCGGGCACCGTCAGCTTGTCGGTGATCCTTCCTTCGGCACTCTGGTTTCCGTCGGACACCTTGAGCACCAGGTTGTAATCGCCCGGGTAGAGGTAGCGCCGCACCGTCAGCGGGATCTTCTCGCCGCCGACCTCTTGGGTCGGGATGTCGAAGCGGTACTTGAAATTGTCGATCAGCCGCTCGCCCTTGACGACCTCGCCGATGACGTCGACGTTGTAGAACTTTTCCTCACCGAGGTCCCGCGCCTTCAGGTCGCTCTTCGACACGAGCAGCGACAGGTCGACGCCGATCTTGTTCGCTCGCATCTCCGGGAACCGGACGAGCTTCGCGACTCCGAGCGGCACCGACCCGGTCGCGAGCTCGGTCGTCATCGTCAGGATCTGGTCCACGCCCTCCGTCTCGATCGTCGGCGGCTGGAAGAGCTTGCCGGATCCCGCCAGAGACGACGCACCGGATCCGAGCACGGCCGTCGAGTACGCGATCGCCTGGCGGAGCGTGCGCGTCTCGAGGCAGCGGTCGTAGTCCACACGGCGGCTCGGCGGGCGCACTCCCGCCGAGCTGCCGAACCCTCCGCCCAGCTGAAGAACACCTTCGCCGTCGATCGGCAGCCAGAGCTTGTAGTCCCCGACGCCGTAAGGCTGGTAGAAGATGAGGTAGACCTTGCTCTTGAGAACCTCGATCCGGTCGTAGTACCAGATCTGGATCGGGACGTAGACCTCGGGGCAGTCGATCGGCACGACGGCGTCCGGAGGTCCGTTGATGATCAGCATCTTCGCGCGGTCGTTGTTCAGGTTCCGGAACTGCTCCTTCGCCATCTCGACGCGGTGGGTGTGGACGGCCTGGTAGTCCGTCCGGAGGCCCTGCGAATCGATCGACCGCCGCCGCCAGAAGCTCTCGATGAAGCGGTCCTTCTGGTAGTCGTCGGCGATCTGGACGAAGATCTCCTTCTCCTCGTCGGTGATGATGAGATCCACGAGCTCCAAGAACTCGCGATATTTCGGCGCGAGCCGGGCCGAGAGCTCCTTGACCTCTTTCTTGGAGAGCTTGCGGTGCGTCGGCGCGGGGGTCGATTTCGCTGCGGCGGCCTTCGCGGCGGTCACATCCGCCGGCTTCGCGCTGCCCGGCCCCTCGACGCCGATCGATTTCGCGTTGGGGTTGGGAAGGCCGGCGAACTTGCCCGAGAGCTCGTTCAAGTCTTCCGTCGTGACCTTCGGCGGCGCGAGGAGCTTCGCGAGCTCCATCTGGGCGCCCGATTCGCTTCCCTGCCGCGCGACGATCTCCTGGTAGATCTTGAAGAGCTCACAGAGCTGCTCGCACGGAGCCATACAGGGATCGACGAGCGACGCCGCGGGATTGCAGTCGAGGTAAAGGTCCTTGAACGACTTCCGACACGAGTTGGGCTCGAAGATGTCGCTGTCCCGCGTGCCGAACGTCCAGAGCTTCCGGGGCGAGCCCATCGTCGAGCGGTAGAAGAAGTAGTGCTCCGTCAGCCGGCCGCTTCCGCCCAAGTTGTTGTAAGTCCAGATCTCGAGGTCACGGAGCTGGGTCGGCGGGCAGCTCCTGGCCTGCTCGATCGAAGCCGGCTCGCCCCAGCGCAGGACCATCCGGCCGGCATCCTGCCTCCAGCCGTCGTACTTCTCGTCGGCGAGGCGCCGCAGCTCCTCGTACCGCTGCCGGTAGCCGGGACCCAGAGGGAACGGGAGTGCGCTCTTCTCGCGTCGCGCCCAGAACGCCTCCTTGAAGCTTTCGCGCTGGTGCGGCTCGGTCAACTTCAGGTAGAGCGCTTCTTCCTCCGGCTGGATGATCGGCGCGACGAACTCGGTCAGCCACTTGCGATCGTCCTCCGGGAGCGCGGCGATCCGTTCTTTCTTCGACGGTTCGGGGGCGCTCTGACTCGAGCCGGCTCCGGGGAGAAGGAGGAAGGCGGCGAGGAAGAACAGGAGAACGGATCGCCTCATCGCGTGTGGTCCGCGTCGGATTCTAACCCTCTCTTCCGCGGGGTCATTCCTTAACGAAAGTTTTACGAGATCGTGTGCGCGATAATGGAACCGGATCTGGAGAGCCGGAACCTCCCCTCATGATCTACCTCGACAACAACGCATCCACTCCGTTGGATCCGGAGGTCCGCGAAGCGATGGCGGCGGCCCTGGATCTGTACGGAAATCCGTCTTCCGTCCATTCCGATGGACGCCGCGCGCGGAGGGCGATCGAGGAAGCGCGCGAGGAAGTCGCCCGCTTGGTCGGAGCGCGGATCGACGAGATCTTCTTCACGTCCGGCGGGAC
>DASWDK010000193.1:0-2022 GCA_036395335.1 Thermoanaerobaculia bacterium | reverse complement strand
CGAAACTCGACCGCCGTGTGTCCGGGCTCGAAGAACCACTTCGACATCGCACCTCCCCCACTTTCCGGGCGATCGCTCTCACGCCCGAGTCTCCCGGCTGCACGTGCTGTACCGGCCTCGATGACTTCGGAGAGAAAGGATTCCCGGGCACGGAATCCCGCGGCCATCGAGCCTCACGTTCCACTTCCGCTCTGTGCGGGTCTTTCCGCACCTTGTCGATTTCCGGACAGATTCGCAGGGCGCGAACCGCTGGCTCCGACCGACCGATGTTGAATAAGTACTTGAGCTTCAGAGAGTTCCCTGATCACTGACTCCGTCGCCTCTCCGGCACGGCTCCTGTAATGACGAAGGTCCTGGAGAAGCCGAAATGTCACAGAAGAACGTCGAGATCCTGCTCGGAAAGATCCTGACCGACGACGGATTTCGAGAGTCGTTCCTCCCCGTCAGGCCGCGGAGCTTCGAGCTCGCCTCTTCTCTCGGCCTGGAATTCTCGGCGGTCGAGCGAAGCGCGCTCTCGACTTTGCGCCGCCGGGCGTTCGAGTGTCTCGCACGGACGCTCGATCCGCGGATCTCGCGATCGTCCGCCTCCGTGGAGCGACTCGCTGCCGGCGGGGAGGGAGGAACCTGAATGCTTCGCCTTCGACGAATCGTTTCCGTCTCTCTTTTCGCCGCGGCGGCGGCCGTCGCCTCCGGGCAGACGACCACTCTTCCGCTGACTCTCGAGGAGGCCACGCGCCGCGCGCTCGAGCGCAACACGACTCTGGCGGTCGAGCGCGAGAACGTCGAGCAGGCCGGCTTCGCGATCCTCGGCGCCCGGGGCGCGTACGACGTCCTCTGGAACGCCAACCTGGGATGGCGGCAGCACACCGACCCGATCAACTCGGCGTTCTCCGGGGCGCCGTCCGGAGGGCTCGCGCCGGAGACCGAGAGCGCGACCGCATCGACTTCGTTCTCGCGGCTCCTTCCGACGGGCGGCACCGTCTCGATCTTCGGCAGCGGGGACCGCTCGACCACCGACAGCGTCTTCACGATCCTCTCGCCAGTTTATTCGACCGACGTCGGCGTCACGCTCCGCCAGCCGTTGCTGCGCAATTTCGCGATCGATCCGGCTCGCGAAGCGATCCGCGTGGCGGCCGCAGATCGGAGCGCTTCAGAGGCGCGACTGACTCGCATCGTCTCGGACACCATCCGCCAGGTCGACGCGGCGTACTGGAGCCTCGTCGCCGCGCGGCGCGACGTGGCCTCCCTCGAGAGCGCGGTCGCGCTCGCGGAGAAACAGCTCTCCGAGACGAAGAGCCGCGTCGAGGCGGGGGCGCTCGGCGAGACCGAGATCGCGCAACCAACCGCCGAGCGCGAACGCCGCAAAGGTGACCGCGCTCTGGCGCGCCAGCGCGTGGCGGAGGCGGAGAACACGCTGAAGCTGCTGGTCTTGGGCGACCCGAGAGACCCCTCTTGGTCGTCCGAGATCGTCCCCGCCGACGACCCGGAAGTCGCGATCTCCCCCCCCGACGTCGAAAAGGGGCTCGAAACGGCCTTCGCGCGGCGGCCCGAGATCGCCGAGGCGAAAGCCCGGCGGGAACGCTTCGACGTGCAGGTCGAGGCGCGCAAGAGCGACCTCAAGCCGCGCCTCGACCTCGTCGGCGCCTACGAGCGAAGAGGGCTGGCGGGGCGAAGAAATCCGAACGCGATCGGACTTTCGGGGCAAGCAGTCGTCGTGCCTCCGGCCCTCGAAGGCACGTGGGGGCGTTCCTACGGAACGATCACCGACAATGAGTTCCCCGACGCGTCGGTCGGACTGTCCTTCTCTCTCCCGATCGGCAACCGGACCGCTCGCGCGAACCTCGCGATCGCCAGATCGGCTCTCTCGCAGGCCACGCTCGCCGTTTCGGGCGAGGAACAGCAGGTGCAGGCCGAGGTCCGCAACTCGGCCTTCGCGCTCGAATCCGCCCGGCAGCGGATCGAGGCGGCGCGGGCCGCCCGGGCAGCGGCCGAGACGCAGCTCTATGCCGAGCAGGAGCGTTT
>DASWDK010000192.1:0-3750 GCA_036395335.1 Thermoanaerobaculia bacterium | reverse complement strand
CTCGTCGCCTCGGACAGGCCGTCCGAATACAGGACGAGTCGGCTGCCCGAGGGCAACTGGACTTCGCGCTCGGCGAACGGGCCGTCGCGGATGCCCAGCGGAAAACCGGCCTCGGTCGGGAGAAAACGCCCGCCGGCCGAGTCGACGAGCAGCGGATAGGGATGGCCGGCATTCGCGAACACGAGACGACGGTGCGCGGTGTCCAGAACTGCATAGATCATCGTTACGAACCGGGCGGCCGGCAGGTCTTTCAAAAGGGTGCGATTGATGCGGCGGAGGACCTCGCCCGGCGGCAGGCCGTCCTCCGCGAGCAAACGCAAGATGCTGCGCGTCGACGACATCAGGAGCGCGGCCGCCATCCCCTTGCCGGAGACGTCCGCCAGGATGACGCCCAGGCGCCCGTCGTCGAGCGGCAGGTAGTCGAACCAGTCGCCCCCCACTTCACGGCACGGGATGCATCGGGCTTCGATTGCGAAGCCCGGCACTTCCGGGGATTGCGCGGGAAAGAGGCCGACCTGAATCTGCTGCGCTTCGTGGAGCTCCTTCGACATGCGTTCCTTCTCGAAGCGCTCCTGCCGAAACAGACGCGCGTTTTCGACGGCGGTCGCGACGTGCCCCGCGAGCGCCTCGAGCAGCTGAATGCGAGCCGGTGGGAACGCGTCGATCTCCGTGTGCTCGACATCGAAGATGCCGATGAGGCGTCCGCCGACCATCAAGGGGATGGCGAGCTCGGACCGGCTCCGCTCATCACCGAACTGGTAGTAGGGATCGAGCAGGACGTTCGGCGCGTAGTACGTCTCCCGCGTGACGCCGACCTGTCCGACGATCCCGTCGACGCCGATCCGGAAACGGTCGCCCTCGCGGTGATGGGGGCCGGTCCAGCCGTGCAAAACGAGCTCGTTGGTGGCGTCGTCCTTCAGCCACACCGTGGATCGGCGGTAACCGAAGGTCTGGCAGACGTCCGACAGGATCTCTTCGAGGAGCCGGTCGAGGTCGAGAATCGAGCTGATTCGCTGGGCCACGCGCTGGAGAAGAAGCAGCTCCTGAATCCGCTCCTCGTGATCGTCGTGCATCGAACCGTCCGAAGACGAGCCTACAACTTCGGGTGAGGCGTCGACGGAGAGCTCGCGGGAGGGTTATGCCGAACGACGGCGTGAGCGCCTTTTCCTCGCCGTGTTTCGGTCGGCGAGCCGCCAGAACTGCGTCTCGTTCAACATCGTGATCCGGTGCCCTTTCTCGCGAAGCCGCTTGATCTCCATCAGCTTGCGGCCGGCGTCCCGGCCGGCGGCCTGGAGCGGGTTCGGCCGTCCGCGGACGACAACGGTCGTCCGAGCAGAAGGGCTGCCGTGAATGATCGCGCCTGCGCGCCGCGCCGCGCGGACGGCCTCGCTGCGGCGCTTGCTCAGGATGCCGGTGAAAGCAAGATGGGCGCCCTCGAGCGACCGCAGCACCCCGACCTTCAGGGGAGCCGGCGGATTGCTCAACGCCTCGATCAGCTCGTGGGCGCTCTCGTAACGCTTCCGACGTTCGCCGATGCAGCGGTAGACGATCTCCTTGAGATGGTCGCTGCACGGGAGTCGCCGGATCTCGTGCGTGTGGATCCGCGCTCCCGCATCTCCCTTCACGAGCATTCCCACGAGCTGTCCCACCTGGTAGACGTCGTCGCGTGCCTGCCACTTGGGGGCGGCGCCCGCGAGGATGTCGCTGGGGGCGGTCATCGGGTTCAAGGTGTCCGCGATGACCCCCCGCCGGTCGCTCTGGTGCCGCACGATGCCGAAATCCCCGAGCTTCAAATTCCGTCCGTCACAAACGAACACGTTCATCGGCGTCAGGTCGCGGTGGAGCATCTGGCCTCGGTGCAGCTTTCCGAGCACCTGGAGGATGCCCGCGATCTCGCGGCGCACGGTCCTTTCGGGCCACCCCTTGTCGCTCCGTTGAAGGTACGTCCGGAGGTCGCCGTCGCGCGCGTATTCGAGCGCGAGGCAGTACAAAACGCGACCCTCCGGTCGCAGGAGAGGGAACGCGTCAAAGACGCGGATCGCCCGCGGGTGCCCGTCCAGCAGCTGCCCGAAGTACGCCTCGCGCAGCCATCCGTCGATGCGCGCGCTGACCTTGATACAGAGGATCGCGGGAACCCGCCGCGACCGTCCGAGCCGACTGGCGAGGTAAGCCTGCCCGAAGCCGCCTTCGCCCAGCAACCGGTCGATGCGGTACCGAATCCGCGTCTCCGGGCTGGCGATGACTTGCGCGGGCTCGAGCAGATACCCGGTTCTCGCGAGGTGCTCGCGGGCGGACATCGGCAGGGTCGTGGCGTCGGTCGAGTGCTTCATCGGACGAATGCGATCCGGCATCGCTCGCTGTTGTCGGTCAGCATAGCCGATGGCAGCCGGCGATCGCGATACGCTTCTCCCGGTGTCTGCGGCGCCCGCCGGTTACCAACGGATCTACGCGGTGGTCTCGCGCATTCCGCGCGGTCGGGTCGCGACTTATGGTCAGGTCGCGACGCTCGCGGGTCTGCCGGGCCGGGCACGCTCCGTCGGCTATGCGTTGAGTGCGCTCGACGACAGGAGTCGCCTTCCCTGGCATCGCGTCGTCAATGCCCAGGGCCGGATCAGTCCCCGCAACGGCGGAAGCCCGATGGCCATCGTGCAGCGCCTCCGTCTCGAACGGGAACACGTCCGGTTCGACGCCCGCCACTGCATTCGCCTGGATTTCTTTCGGTGGCGCCCGCGGTGACGGCGCCTCCCGGAACCTGTTGCCCGATCGTGGAGCTCCGGCAGTACTCGCTCCATCCGGGGAAGCGCGACGTCCTGATCGATCTCTTCGATCGGAAATTCATCGAGACGCAGGAAGCCGTCGGCATGAAGGTGATCGGGCAGTTCCGGGACCTCGATGATCCGAACCGATTCGTCTGGCTCCGAGGCTTTCGTGACATGCCCGCGCGGGCGCGAGCGCTCACGGATTTCTACGGCGGGCCGGTCTGGAAAGCGCACCGCGACGCCGCCAACGCCACCATGATCGACTCCGACAACGTACTGCTGCTGCGCCCGGCGCGTCCGGCGTCCGGCTTCTCGCTCGAGAACGCCGACCGTCCTCGGCCGGGAGCCACCGACGTCTCGCGGGGGCTCGTGGTCGCCACCGTCTACTACTTCGATTCGCCTGCGGACTCCGGTTTCGTGGATTTTTTCGAGCAGTCGCTCCAGCCGGCACTCGCGGACACCGGCGCTTCGATCCTGGCGTACTTCGTGACCGAGAACAGCGCCAACAATTACCCGGCGCTCCCGGTGCGCGAAGGCGAACACGCATTCGTCTGGTTCTCGCTCTTCGAAGGGGAGACGGCACACGGGCGCCACCTCACAGCCCTCGCTCGGTCGACTCGATGGGGCGAGGTCACGGCGGAATTGACCCGCCTTCTGAAAGGATCTCCGGAAGTCCGGAAGCTATCGCCGACGGCGCGGTCGCTGCTCCACGGTTGATCGACGCCCGTCGGCGCGTTCGCGGCGGATCATTCGGCGAAGGGTGCGCGCTCGATGGCGTCGCAGATGTTCGGAGGTTGGAATCCGTTTGTATCACTCGGCGGTTTGGGGTACGTCTTCGCGAGCGCCCTCCTCGACCCGAGCGGTCTGCTGGTCAGCGTGTAGCCATGAGCGCGTTGATGTCGGCGTAGGTCATTCCGCCCGCCGTGAGCGGGCCGGAGTCTTCGGACGCCAGGAACGCCGCAGCGAGCGACGCGGTACTCCCGAAGACGGC
>DASWDK010000191.1:0-4716 GCA_036395335.1 Thermoanaerobaculia bacterium | reverse complement strand
CGCGACCTCGAGAACCTCCTCGCCGCCGAGTTTGCCGAGTGCGACGTTCTCGCGATGGCCGCCGCGGTCGCGGACTTCATCCCGGAGCCGATCCCGGAGAGACTCCACCGCGGGGTAGGGGAGGCGAGCGTGCGCCTCCTCCCGGGCCGGGATCTCCTCGCCGGGCTCGCCGCTCTCCGCAGCAACCAGACGATCGTCGCGTTCGCGGCCGAAACGGAGGATCTGGAGGACCGCGGACGCCGGAAGATGGAGACGAAGGGCGCGGACCTCGTCGTCGTCAACGACGTCGGCAGATCCGACGTCGGATTCGACGCGGCGCAGAACGAGGTGCTCCTGATCGCGCGCGACGGGCCGGCGGAGCCGATCTCGCGGCGGAGCAAGCGCGAGGTCGCCGACCGGATCTGGGATTCGGTCCTGCGCATCCGGAGTTCGGCACGGCGAGCCCTCCGCTCTCCGCTCGCCGCGGGGAGCTGAGAACCGGCTTGCCCGACCGCCCAGGGCTTTCCGAAGAGCTCGAGTTCTTCCGCGACCTCGGTTTCCAGGAGCTCTTCGTCAGCGCGGCTCCGGCTCCCGACCTCGTTCCGGGCTCGATTCCGGATCTGGAGGCGCTCGAGCAGTTTCTCGCCGGCTGCCCGCGCTGCAAGCTTTCCCGCTCGCGTACCCGGATCGTCTTCGGCGCCGGCAACCCGAGAGCAGACCTGATGTTCGTCGGCGAAGCACCGGGTCGCGAGGAAGACGAGCAGGGGTTGCCGTTCGTGGGAGCCGCCGGACAGCTGTTGACGAAGATCATCGAGGCGATGGGGACGACCCGCGAGGAGGTCTACATCGTCAACACGGTGCGCTGCCGCCCGCCCGACAACCGGAACCCGGAGAAAGACGAAGTCGCCGCGTGCCGCCCCTTCCTCGATGAGCAGATCCGTCTGATCGCGCCGAAGGTGATCGTGACGCTCGGCGCATTCTCGGCACAGGCGGTCCTCGGAACCGAAAACCCGATCTCCCAGCTCCGCGGCAGCTGGCAGATTGCCCACGGCGCCCGCGTGATGCCGACCTACCATCCCGCGTTCCTGCTGCGCTCGCCGAAGCACAAGAAGGAAGTGTGGGAAGACATGCAGAAAGTCCGGGACGTTCTGCATAAGAGCGAAACGTAAACCTATAATCGCGGGCCGTCGTGCCACTCTCTCCGGGGACGCGTCTCGGCCCGTACCAGATCGTCGCGCCGCTCGGCGCCGGAGGGATGGGAGAGGTCTATCGGGCGCGCGATACGCGGCTCGAGCGCGACGTCGCGGTGAAGGTTCTCCCGGAATCCCTCCTCACCGACGCGGCCGCGCTCGCCCGCTTCGAGCGCGAGGCGAAGCTCGTCGCGGCGCTGTCCCACCCCAACATCCTGGCGATCCACGACATCGGCAAGGAGTCCGGAGTTTCGTACGCGGTCACCGAACTCCTCGAGGGAGAGACGCTTCGAGAACGGATGAATGCCGGCACCGTGCCGCTTCGCAAGGCGGTGAACTACGCTCGGCAGATCGCTCGGGGTCTCGCTGCCGCGCACGGCCGCGGAATCGTCCACCGGGATCTGAAGCCCGAGAACGTCTTCGTGATCGCAGACGGGCAGGTCAAGATTCTCGACTTCGGACTCGCCAAGCAGCATGCGGCGAGAGAGGGGGGCGAGTCGAGCGAGGCACCGACGGTCGCACGCACCATGCCCGGCACCATCCTCGGAACCGTCGGCTACATGTCGCCCGAACAGGTGCGCGGCGAGGCCGCCGACCATCGGACGGACGTCTTTTCCTTCGGAGCCGTACTCTACGAGCTCGTCTTCGGATCTCCGCCGTTCCGGGCCGAGACCGAGGTCGAGACCATGGCGGCAATCCTCCGGGAAGACCCGCCGGCGTTCGCCCGGCGCGGGACGACTCCGCCTGAGCTGACCCGAATCGTGTCGCGGTGCCTCGAGAAGAGGCCGGAGGAGCGGTTCCAGTCCGCGAGCGACCTCGCGTTCGTTCTCGGCCTGTTCGAGGAGGCGGGCGCGACCGAGGCCACGGAGGAGCGGGAATCGGCGCCGCCGTCGTCGCGCCGATCCGCCGCGGCTTCGGCGCGGGCGACCACCTCCGATTCTTCGCGCGCCTCGATCGCGGTCCTCCCGTTCCGGAACATGAGCGCCGACGCGGAGAACGAGTACTTCAGCGACGGCATCACCGAAGAGATCATCAACGCGCTGTCGAAGATCGAGGCGCTGCGGGTCGCCTCACGCACGTCCGCCTTTGCATTCAAGGGGAAGAACCAGGACGTGCGCGGCATTGGCGCGGCGCTCGGGGTGCGAACCGTGCTGGAGGGAAGCGTCCGGCGGGCCGGGTCGCGCCTCCGCGTCACGGCCGAGCTCGTGAACGTCGCCGACGGATACCACCTCTGGTCGGAGCGATACGACCGGGAGATGCAGGACGTCTTCGCGATCCAGGACGAGATTGCGCTCGCGATCGCCGAGAAGTTGAAGGTCCGGCTGCTGGCGGCCGAGGAAGGCGCGATCGTCTCGCGGGAGACCGAAGACGTCGAGGCTTACAACCACTACCTGAAGGGGAAGTACTTTTTCAACCGGCGTGTTCCGCACCAGGCCATCGCCGAGTTCGAGCGCGCGATTTCCCGAGACCCCGGATACGCCCCGGCCTACACTGGTCTCGCCGACGCGTACTGCATCTTCGGCTTCTACGGTGGCGTCTCGACGCTCGATGCCTTCGCGAAAGCGCGTGCCGCCGCGTCGAAGGCGCACGAGCTCGACCCCGAATCGCCCGAGGTCCACGTCTCGCTCGGTCTGGTCGAGCATTACTTCGGGTGGGATTTCGACCGGGAGGACCGCGAGTTCCTTCGCGCAATCGAGCTCGCGCCCCGGTCCGCGGCGCCCTATTCGTGGCTCGCTCTCAAACGCACCTTCCGGGAAGACCCGGTCGAAGCCCGTCGCCTCGCTCTCAAGGCGCGGGAGCTCGAGCCGCTTTCACCGAACGTCCAGACGAACGTCGCGTGGACCTACTTTGCCGAGCGCCGTTTCGCCGATGCGGAGCGCGAGCTGCGCAGGGCGCTCGATCTCGATCCCGATGCGCTCTACCCGCTCTGGGCGTGCGGTCTGACGCTTCAGATCCAGGGGAAGAATGACGATGCGGTCGCGACGTTCGAGAGGGCCGTCGCTCTCACCGACCGCGGGCAGACCTGGTATCTCGGTCTCCTCGGCGGCAGCTACGGAGCGGCCGAGAGGCGCGTCGACGCTTTGCGGGTCCTCGGGGAACTTCGCGAGCGGTCCGCGACCGAATACGTCGCGCCTTTTCACGTCGCTTTCGTTCACGTGGGTCTCGGCGACCTGGACGCGGCGGTCGGGGCGCTCGAGCTCGCGGTCGAGCAGCGAAATGCTCTCGCGTGGTGGCCGAGCAGCGCGGCTCAATTCGACCCGCTGCGGTCGAATCCACGTCTCGCGAACGTCCTCGCGAAGATCGCGCCGGCCTGAGCAGCGGTTCGCTCAGGGCGTCGTCGGCGTCGTCCCGAAGATCGGGAAGTGGCTCGCTGCGCCCATGAAGAACAGCATCGGGATCGACAGCCAGGCGTTCGTCCGCGACGCCAGGAACGCCCGGCGCGCCCACTTCGGCATCTCCGCCGGCGCCGGCGTCCCCGATTCCGCCGTCGCGCGCGTCGCCGCGATGATTTTTTTCTGGAGCGGCCAGATGATGCTCCAGACGTTGATGAACATGATCGTGCCGAGCCCGCCGCCGATTCCGATCGCCATGGTGCGGTTGCTGCCGCCCTGGCGCACCGATCCGACGGCGACCCACGCCGCCGCGACGACGACCACGGCGATGACGAGCGCGAGCACGCGGCCGTCCTTCAGCGGACCCCCGGCCACCGAGAGACGATAAAGCGCGGCGAGTAGAAGCCACGCCAGGATCCAGACGACGAGCACGATGCCGAGCTTGGCGCTGATGTTCTCGGTGCCGAGAAGGATCGCGTAGTAGATGACACCCGTCACCCACGTCAGGACCGCCGCCCAGCGGAACCACCAGAGCGTGCGGGAGAGCAGCGGCGGGTTGACCTTGCTTTTCACCGAGGCGTCGATTTCCTTCTGGAAGTTGACGTTCACGAGGTTGAACCAGTAGAGCAGGCCGATCCAGGCGATTCCACCCAGCAAGTGCGCCCACCGGAGAAGGAAGGTGACATTAGTCTGCCAGTCCTGAGGCCAGGTCATTTCGAACTCCTCCTGTTCGTCAATCGAATCACTCGAGAGGGCCGAGAAGAGCCTCTTTGGTCATCGCCTTCGCGAGCTCGTCCTCGGTCAGGATCTTCTTCTCGAGGAGTACCTGTTTCACGAGGACGCCGCGAGAAACCGCCTCCTTGAAAACCTCCGCCGCGGGTGTATAGCCGATCTGCGGCGTCAGCGCCGTCACGACCGAGGGGGACTCCTCGAGGTAGCGGCGACACTTCTCGACGTTTGCGGTGATCCCGTCGATGCAGTGCTGCCGAACCACGGGCAGGAAGTTCAGCAGAAGCTGCGGTCCTCTTGTCAGGTTGTGGGAGAGCAGCGGCATCATGACGTTCAGATCGAGTTGCCCGCCGCCGACCGCGAGCGTGTTTGCGGTATCGAAACCGACGATCTGGAAGCAGAGCATGTTCAGGCACTCGAGGATCGCGGGATTGACCTTGCCGGGCATGATCGACGAGCCCGGCTGCACCGCGGGCAGTCGGATC
>DASWDK010000190.1:0-2798 GCA_036395335.1 Thermoanaerobaculia bacterium | reverse complement strand
ACTCGCCCATCGCGGACGATGGGGTGATCGGGTATATGGCGATGACCTCGGAGAGCCGGTGCGCGACCGACGCCACGGCCTCGTTGCCCTCGACGGTCACCCACAGGTCGTTGGCCATGAGGAGAGGTTAGGTTTGTCGTGCGCAGGGACCTTGATGCATTGGCATCATCCGGCGCGGCGGGAGCGGATCGGCCGAGAGGGGCCGACTCCGCCCCAGCCGTCCGGTAGGAGCTCTCCGCGGCGAGACTCGAGGCAGCGCAGCGGGCGCGGAGTATTCCTCCTCGAGGGTCTCGTGAGACCTTCCGGACCGTTCGGGCGGCCGATCCGGTATCGCGAAAACGCTTCCGGCGCTACCGGCGAGCGATCAGGACGGACATCCGTCTGGTCCGACGCGTCTTGTTGCGGATGGTCCGACGCGAGCTGGAGTCGTCGCGAAGAACCGTGTCATCGAGCGACAGGCAAGAGTCGGGAAGACTCATTCCCGTCCCAGCCGCAGCTTGACGTACTCGCCGACGAGGATCGCAGCGGGGTAATAGAAGTCCTCTTCCTGCTGCGCGTGGGCGATCAGCTTCTGCGCGAAGCTCGCGTATCCGTCGTGCCGCTCGCGGACGGCGGCTTGAAGAAGCCGCCGAAGGGCTTCGACGATCAGCTTGTGCTCTCCGAGCATTCGGGGCATCTCCGCCTTCAAAGACTCCGTCCGGGTCAGAATGCGGGACATCTCCGGAATGAACTCGCCGCGCGCGAGGTGCGGAAGAAGACGCAGCGGGGGAGCCGCGTACTCCTCTTCGAGAATCATGTGGGGAGAAAGGACCTTCAGGACCGCTCGCGCGGCGTCGGCGGTCTCGCCGCCCAGCGCGAGAGCGCGATCGAGCTCCTTGCGCAGCTTCTCGTGCTCGACCTTGACGGCTTCCGGAACATCGATATCGATCATGGAGCTCCTTTGCGTCAATCGACGATCCCCGCTTCACCGGCGAGCTCGGAGCGGCCCTGCCGCCACGACAGAAACAGTGCTCCGCCGAGAACGAGGACGATCCCGACGAGTGCGTACGCCCCCGGCCCGGGATAAGACCGTCCGTATCGTGAGAACCGGGATCCGAAAGACCAGAACGAGAAGGCCGCGAAGTAGGCGAACACGACGAAGACGTCCACGAGCGTTCCCATCGTTCCGAGCACGGCCGCCCTCAGAAAGAGCAAACCGAGGATCCCAAGCGCGAACGGGATCCACTTGAACTCGACGAAGTCCGCAGGCACCTCTCTCGGTCCCGTGACCTCGTTCGTCGAATCGGGCGTCTCGCCGTGCACCCCCGGCTCCAGGAGCTCGAAGTTGGATGTCCCGTGCTTGAGCGCTCCCGGAGCGAACGTCGCGACCTTCCAAAGCGGCAGGAAGCAGGTGGCTCCGAGGGCGAGCGCTGCCGCGAGAAGCAACCCGCGGGGAGCGGGCCTCAATGGGAAATTCAGCAGGCGACTGGTTCGTTCGATCACGGCTTTCATCTCACTGTCTCCTCCGGAGAAAGATTCCCCCGGAATGGACAGAAAGACGTGATGCAAATGTATCAGCCGTCTCACGCCGGGGTCAGTCGACCCATCGGGCGAGAAACAGATTCGTCTCATGTCCTCGCGGGTTCGCGCGGTTCGAGCCCCAGACGAGCCACTTGCCGTCCGGGGAAAACTGTGGGAACCCGTCGAAACCGGGCGCGAAGGTCACGCGCTCGGGCGCGCCGCCTCTCTTGTCCAGCAGCCAGAGGTCGAACTCGCGCCCGTCCGTGGAACCCGCGTTCGAGCTGTAGATGATCCGTTTTCCGTCGGGGTGGAAGTACGGGCAGAAGTTGCCTGCGCCGTTGGACGTGAGCTGGCGGGCGCCACTGCCGTCGGCTTTTGCGAGGTAAAGCTCGAGAGTCGTCGGGCGCACGAGCGCCCGTGCAAGGAGCGCCCGATATTCTTCGAGATCTGCGCCTTTCGGCCGGCTCGCGCGCCAGACGATCTCCGAGCAGTCGGGGCTGTAGAAAGCGCCGCCGTCGTAGCCGGGTGAATTCGTCAGTCGCGTGACCTTGCCTGCTTCCGTCATCTCATAGATATCGAGGTCGCCGTCGCGGTCCGATGTGAAGACCAGTTTTCCGCCGCGCGGACACCAGGTCGCCTCCGCATCGTAGCCGGGCGTCTCCGTGAGCCGGCGCTTCTCGGAGCCGTCCGGTCGCGCTTCATAAAGGTCGTAGCTCTCGTACACGGCCCAGACGTACCCGCGGGAGCGATCGGGCGGATGAGGGCAGTCGGCTGCCGCGGCCTCCGTGGAGGCGTACACGATTCGGTCACCCGCGGGAAAGCGGAAGTAGCCGCACGTCGTCCTCCCTTTTCCGCTCGAGACTCTCTTGATCTCGCCGCCCGCGAGGTCCATCACGTACTCTTGATCGCAGGATGCCCCCGGCGGCGTCGATTGGTAGATCAGCTTCCTGCCGTCGGGAGAGAAATACGCCTCGGCGTTCTCGCCGCCGAACGTGAGCTGCCGGACGTCGACGAGGTGGCGTTCCCCGTCGAAACGTTCCGAAAACGGTCTTCCGGCGCCGACGGGCGCGGGCGACGGCGTGGGCGAGGACGCCGCGCCCGGCTCCTGTCCACGCCGCTCCCCGAGAGTCGCGCGCAAGTTCATACGTTCCCCGTTTCGGATGACGACGACCTCGATCGTCTCGCCCGGCTTGTGGTCCTGAAGAGCGAACGTCATGTCGTAGAGGTTCTCGATGCCCGTGCCCGCCATCTCGACGATCCGGTCACCTCCGCGGATCCCGGCATGATCGGCGGGACCG
>DASWDK010000189.1:0-4322 GCA_036395335.1 Thermoanaerobaculia bacterium | reverse complement strand
GAAGAGGTTCTCCTCGTCCACCGCGCGTGTCGGCGGCGCCGACGGCCGAGCCGGCTCTCCTTGAGCGCGCTGCATCTTCTCTTCGATCAACGATCGCAACTCCGGCGCGAGGACCCCGAACCCGGTGTCGCCGGGAGCGTGAGGCGTCAACCGCGCGCCTTCGCTTCGGAACGAGGCGGGCTGCGGCAGCGACGAAGGCTCCGCCGCTTCCGCGAACGAATCGAACGCGACGGGCTGGGCGATCGGTTGCGGAGCGGGAGCGGGAAGGACGTCGAACTCGTCGAATATGACTTCGAGCGCCGGAGGTAGCGCCTCGGAGACGGCGGGGAACGGTCTCGCCGGCTCGGGCCGCACGCCCGGCGAGAGACCCAGCCGGGCGACGAGGGCGGCGGCGAGGCTCTCCTGTCCCTGTCGTCGATAGGCCTCGGCCAGCGCCCCCGCCTCGCGGGCGGCGGCGGGATTCTCGATCTCCACCATCAACTCGACCAAGCGCTCCCGGACCTCGAGGTCCTCGGGCTGACGCCGGGAGAGCGCCCGCAGTCGTTCGATCGCCCGATCCTTCAAGCCATATCGGGAGAGGACTTCGGCTTCCTGGAGAGCGGCCTGCGTATCGTCGGCGTGTGCCGCTTCGGCGGAGCCCGGCAACGACACCGCCGGCGCCGGGGCGATCTCGGCCAGCCGGGCCAGCGCTTCGGCGTGAGCCGGGTCGGCGACGAGGATGCGCCGGTAGTGCCGGGACGCCGAGGAAGCGTCGCCGCGCGCTTCGGCCTCGCGGGCGAGCGTCAGGCGCACCGAGATGGACTCGGCGGCGTCGCCCTCCGCCTCGGAGAGCTCCGCCATCTTTTCGAGAGTCCCGCGATGCTTCGGGAACACCTCGAGGATCGGCCGGAGGTGGCCGGCTGCCCGCTCGAAATCTCTCGAAGACGCCGCGATCTCGACGAGCGGCAAGATCGCCTCGAGCGCCCGATCGGGCGCCCCCTCCTCGAGCCGGATCCGGGAGAGGAGAACGCGGGCGGCTTCGTTGTCGGGCTCGAGGCCGAGAGCTTCCTCGGCAGCCGCAGCGGCCGCAGTTCGATCGCCCGCGGCGAGGTGGGTCTCGCACAGGAGGATGCGGGTCTCGGCCGTGCGTGGAGCTGTGCGCAGCGCGCTCAACGCGGAGGCGACGTCGTTCGACGCCAGGTGGGAACGGATGATCTGCATCCGCGCGCCGGAATCGTTCGGGTCGAGATCGAGCGCCTTGCGGAAGAAGGTCATCGCCTCGTCGTGCGCACCTCGCCGCTGCAGCATCCCGGCAATCGCGTCGTAGCGCGCGACGGCCTGGGCCGTCTGACCGGCGACCCGCTGCAGGTCCGCGAGGCGCGCCTGGATCTTCAGGTCGGTGGGGTCCAGGCCCGCCATGCTCGAGAACGCCTCGATGGCGCTCTTCAAGTCGTTCTTCTTCAGCCATTGCTCGGCGAGCGTCAGATAGTGACTGCGGGCGTCCTGGGTCAGACCCTGCTTCGTGTAGAGGCCCGCGAGCCGTTCGTACACGTCGAGCCGGGTGGGATCGATCTTGTTGATCTTCTTGTAGATCGCGATCGCCTTCAGGAAGAAGCCGTCGGCGGAGTACGAATCGGCGATTCGCGCGAAGTGGTTGATCGCGTCGGCCGGACGGCCCATCCGAACGCAGAGGTCGCCGGCTTTGTTCAGGGCAAAGGCGTCCTTCGGGTTGTCCTCGAGGAGGCGCAGGTAGTCCTTCAGCGCCTGGTCGAGCCTTCCCCGGGACAGGTGCTTCTCGGCCGATTGGACGATCCGGTCGCGTGTACCGGACATGGGCTCGGAGATTTTAACCGGTGCGGCGGACTTTCCCTGCGCGAAGGCGCCGGGGAGACGGAAGGAGAGGCTCGGGCTCCGCCGTCCCCGGGACCACCCCGTGATAGCTGAGTCGATGTTCCGGACACGGACCGTGGATCGAGAGAGCCTCCCAGTGCTCCGCGGTTCCATACCCCTTGTGATGGTCGAAACCATACGCGGGGAACCGCCCGGCTAGCTCGTTCAGGATCCGGTCCCGCTCGACCTTCGCGACGATCGAAGCCGCGGCAACCGAGGAGGACAGCGCATCGCCGTGCACGATCGGGAGCTGAGGAAGTCGGATGCCCGGCAGCGAGACGGCGTCGAGGAGGAGCGCATCGGGCTGCGGATCGAGCGCGAGAATCGCCTGCCGCATCGCCGCCAGACTCGCGCGCAGGATGTCGCGCACGTCGATCTCCGCCGCGCTGATCAAACCCACTCCGACCGCGACCGCGTGTTCCCGGATCGCCGCGGCGAGTCGTTCGCGGCAGGGAGCGTCCAGACGCTTCGAGTCGTCGAGCCCGACGAGAAGACAGTCGGCGGGGAGGATGACCGCCGCCGCCACGACGGGGCCGGCGAGGGATCCGCGCCCCGCCTCGTCGACGCCGGCGACGCGGACGTATCCGCGTCGTCGAAGCTCCTGCTCGGCCTTCTCGAGCTCCCGCAGGCGGCCGAGCTCCGCGAAGAGGGCCGACAGCGGGTCCGATTTCATCGCCGGGACGGACACGGGACATGGAGCACGGTCAGAATCTACTTCATCGGGACTCTCGTGCCGGGTTCCCTGTTCCGCGCTTCGAAATCTATTCGGTGCGCTTCTCGCCGATTCGCGCGGCTTTGCCTTTGCGTTCGCGCAGGTAGTAGAGCTTGGCGCGCCGGACGGCGCCCTTGCGCTCCACCTCGATCCGGTCGATGACGGGCGAGTGCAGCGGAAACACTCTCTCGACCCCGATTCCGCTCGAAATCTTGCGGACCGTGAAAGTTTCGCGCGCGCCTCCCCCCCGACGGGCGATCACGACGCCGGCAAAGATCTGAATTCGCTCCTTTTCGCCCTCGCGTACCTTGACGTGGACTCGCACCGAGTCCCCGGGCGAGAAGTCGGGCAGATCCTTCCGCAGGGAAGGTTTTTCCACGTCGAGCAGGATGTCGGTCATACGAACCTCTTTCGAAACTCCGGGCTTCGAGGCCAGGGATCAGCGGAACGGCGGATTATACAGACCAAAGACCGAAGACCAAAGAAGCCTGGGGCGTCTCCCTCTCGGGTCCTGGGCCCGGGGTCCCCGATCCGGCCGTCTATTCCGAGCCTTCCCCAGGCTCTTCGGGTCGCCGCTCGAGAAGGTCGGGACGACGCTCGCGCGTTCGCTCGAGAGCGCGGGAGCGCCGCCACCGGACGATCCTCGCGTGATCTCCCGAGAGAAGCGGCTCCGGCACTGAGAGGCCGCGAAACTCCCGAGGTCGAGTGTAATGCGGATGGTCGAGACGATCGCGCATGAAGGACTCCCCTTCGAGTGACTCCGCGGATCCTACGACTCCCGGCACGAGGCGCGAAACTGCCTCGGTCACCGCGAGAGCCGCGGCTTCGCCGCCGGGCAGAACGAAGTCGCCGAGAGAAATTTCCTCGTCGAAGAGTCCGAGCCCGCGCGCCCTCTCGTCGATCCCTTCGTAGCGCCCGCAGACGAGGAGCAGTCGCTCGCGGGAGGCGAGCTCCTCGACGACCCTCTGATCGAGTCGCCGGGCGTCGGGGGACAACAGAACCGTCCAGGCGCGCGGCAGGCCTTCGGCCTCCCGGCGCGCATCGATCGCCGCGGCGAGTACGGGCGCCATCATCACCATTCCCGCCCCGCCGCCGTAAGGTTCATCGTCGACCTTGCGGTGCCGACCCTCCGCGAACGCCCGAAGGTCGGTCACGGTCACGCCGACCCGGCCGGCGACGATCGCCTTGCCGAGAAGGCTTTCGGCGAGCGGTGAGCGGAAGTACTCCGGAAAGATCGTGAGGATTTCGATCTTCACGGTTCCGGTACGAGGCTCGAGATTCCGAAAAGGCTCAACGTCAGAGCTCCATCAATCCTTCCGGAGGATCGAGAACGATCCGCTTCTTCACGCGCTCGACGGAGACCACGATCGGCCGGACGAACGGGACGGACACGGGCTCGGCGCGCCCCGTGTCGACGTCGAGCATTGGACCTCCCGCCGTCTGCGTCAGCCGCCGCGCCTTTCCGAGAAGGCGCCCGGCGCGATCCTCGCAGCGCCAGCCCTCGATCTCATGGCCGTAGTAGAAGTCCTCGGGCGGCGGGATCGCGTCTTCCTCGTGGATCCAGAGCTCGCCGCCGGCGAGGGAACGTGCGGTCGCCACGCCGTCGAATCCGTCGAACCGGACCAGGATTCGCTTGCCGTGCGGGCGGGCCGTGACGACCGAGAGCGCCCGCTCCCCGCCTTCGCGGCGCCAGAGGAAGCGTGCGCCGGGGGCGAAGCGCTCGGGGAAGTCGGTCGAGGGC
>DASWDK010000188.1:0-5468 GCA_036395335.1 Thermoanaerobaculia bacterium | reverse complement strand
CGGATCGGGAGTTCGTCGTCGGAATATCGGGAGCGTCGGGTGCCTCGCTGCCTCGCCGCTTCGTGGAGCTCGCTTGTCGCGCCCGCGGAATCTCGAGCCTTCACCTCGTCTTCTCGGAGTCGAGCCTCGCCGTGGCGGCGAGCGAGCTCGATTCCGCGATCGGCTCCGCGGCGGACTGGGTCGCGCGTCTCGACATTGCACGCGACGCTGCCCGGAGAATCGTCCTCCATTCCAACGAGGACGTCGGAGCTTCGATCGCGTCCGGGTCCTACCCGGTCGCCGGAATGGCGGTCATTCCGTGCAGCGGCGGGACCCTCGGCGCGATCGCCAATGGCATCTCCCGCGACCTTCTCCAACGCGCGGCCGACGTGTGCCTGAAGGAGCGGCGACCGCTCGTTCTCGCGTTCCGCGAATCGCCCTATTCCCTTGTTCACGTCGAGAACATGCGTCGGGTGACTCTCGCGGGGGCGATCGTCGCGCCTCCTTCTCCGGCCTTCTACGTGACCGACCCTTCCATGGCCCGATTCCTCGACGCGTGGTGCGGACGGGTCGCCCGGCTCCTCGGCTTCGAGTTGCCGGGGGACGCCTTCCGCTGGACCGGAACGAGCGGGCGATCTTCGACCCGGCGCCGGCCGCGATGAACCGCTCGACCGGAGTCGCTCGTCCGCTCCGGACGACGCTCGAGATGATCAAGTTCTCCCACACGATCTTCGCGCTGCCGTTCGCCGTCCTCGCAGCCGTGCTGGCCGCCGGAGGCTGGCCGGATCGCGCAACGCTCGCCAAGATCCTCGTCGCGATGGTCGGCGCCCGCAGCGCCGCGATGGCGCACAACCGGCTCGCCGACCGGGAGATCGACGCGGCCAACCCGCGGACGGCTTCGCGGGCACTGCCCGCCGGCATTCTCTCGGTGACGTACGTGCGCGTATTCCTCGTCGCTTCGGTGGCGGTTTTCCTCGCCGCCGCCGCGAGCTTGAACCGCCTGACGCTCCTCCTGTCGCCGGTGGCGCTGGCGCTCCTCTTTCTCTACGCGTATGCGAAGCGATTTACTTCCCTCTCGCACCTGCTGCTCGGCCTCTGCCTTGCCATGGCGCCCGTCGGCGCCTGGATCGCCGTGAGCGGAGATCTCCGAATCCTGCCCGTTCTGCTCGGCCTCGCGGTCCTCTTCTGGACGGCGGGTTTCGACGTCATCTACGCGCTCCAGGACGAGGAGCACGACCGGCGGACCGGCCTTCGTTCTCTCCCCGCCCGTCTGGGATCGGGGCCGGCGCTCGTCGTTTCCGCCCTGTTTCACGCGGTCATGGTTCTCCTCCTGATCGCGGTGTGGCAGCTCTCGGGAGGAGGCCGGTTGTTCGCGCTCGGAATCGCCGCGACGGGAGCGGCGCTCGTTTACCAGCACGCGATCGTCCAGCCACGAGATCTCTCGCGCGTCAACGCCGCGTTCTTCACGGCGAACGGGTTCGTTTCCATCGCACTCGCGGCGTGCGGGATTGCCGACGTGCTGGCGAGATAGCTGCTCTAGAATCCGCGCCGATGCCGATCCCGTCCGAAGGAGATCTGACCCTACGCCACGTGGCCGTCGACGGACCGATCGGAGTCGGCAAGACCTCTCTCTGCGACATGCTCACCCGGCGCTTTCACGGGACGAAGATTCTCGAAGACGTCGACAATCCCTTCCTCGGCGACTTCTACAAGAAGAAGAAAGGGTCGGCGTTCCAGACCCAGCTCTTCTTTCTCCTCTCCCGCTACCAGCAGCAGAGGGAGATCGCGCAGATCGACCTCTTCACGACGCTCGTCGTGGCCGATTACCACTTTCCGAAGGACAAGATCTTCGCGTATCTGAACCTCGACGACTCCGAGCTCCTGATCTACGATCGGCTCTACTCGCTCCTCTCCGAATCAGTGGCGAAGCCGGATCTCGTGATCTTCCTGCAGGGGTCGCTCGAGACGTGCATGAAGAGGATCAAGAAGGCGTCCCGGACGTTCGAGAAAGGAATCACGCCCGAGTACATCGCGCAGTTGATCGAGGCGTACAACTATTACTTCTACCACTACGACGAGACGCCGCTCTTGGTCGTCGACACGAACGAGATCGACTTCGTCAACCGGCCCGCCGACTTCGACGACTTAGTCGCGCAGATCCGCCGCGCCAAGAAGGGGATGCAGTACTACATTCCCGCGGCCAGCAGCAAATAAGGGGTCAAGGGTCAGGTCTCCACTTGCCACTTTGCTGGGCAAAGTGGCAGGACCACTCGGACTTGACGAAATGCAACGCTTTTCGTGAAGACCTGACCCCGCTATACTTTGCCGCACGCCCTTGTCGGCGGCGATCCCGGCGTTCGGGACGTCGACCGAGAGGAAAGGAGCGCGACATGCCGACTCTCTCGGAATCCTCCCCCCTGACGATCCCTCTCCTGGTCGCGGCAAAAGGCAGGGAGAAGATCGCGATGCTGACGGCGTACGACGCGCCGTCGGCGGCGCTGCTCGATGCCGCCGGTATCGACGTTCTTCTCGTCGGCGACTCCGTCGAGATGGCGGTCTACGGAGAGCCGAACACGCTCTCCGCGACGATGGACTCGATGATCCGGCATTCGCGCGCGGTCTCCCGGGCGGTGAAACGGGCCGTCGTCGTCGGCGATATGCCGTTCCTCTCCTATCAGGCGGACACCGGCCGCGCCGTCGAGAACGCCGGACGCTTCCTCGCGGAGGGCGGGTGCGGCGCCGTCAAGCTGGAAGGCGGGATCCGCAGCCTCCCCGCGATCGAGGCGATCCTCGCTGCCGACATCCCGGTCATGGGCCACGTCGGGCTGACGCCGCAGTCGTTCCACAAGCTGGGTGGATTCAAGGTCCAAGGACGCGAACCGGCGGCCGCGCGCGAGATCCGCGAGGACGCGAAAGCGCTCGCCGAAGCGGGCTGCTTTGCCGTGGTGCTCGAGTGCGTGCCGGCGCCGCTGGCGGCGGAAATCACGCACGCGATCCCGGTTCCCACGATCGGGATCGGCGCCGGCGCCGACTGCGACGGGCAGGTTCTCGTCTTCCACGACGTGATGGGGCTGACCCGCGACCTGCGCCCGCGCTTCGTCCGGCGTTACGCGGACCTTTCGAGCGTCATCGAAGAGGCCGCGAAGGCCTTCGCGAAAGACGTGAAGATCGGCAGCTTCCCGACCGCGGAAGAGTCGTTCTCCGGCGGCATGACCGCTCTGCGGCGCGTGCGCTAGCGACCAGCGCCGGGTCGCGCATGGACACCCTCCGCGAGGTTCCGCCGCTGCGCGACCTCCTGCGCGACGCACGCGCGTCGGGCAGGACGATCGGCTTCGTGCCCACGATGGGAGCGCTTCACGAGGGACATCTCTCTCTCGTGCGGCTCGCGCGGCAGGAGTCGGCCTTCACCGTCGTCTCGATTTTCGTCAACCCGATGCAGTTCGGGCCGAGCGAGGATTTCGCCCGCTACCCCAGGAAAGAAGAGGAGGATTCCGGGGCGCTTGCGCGGGAAGGGGTCGATCTCCTCTACTTGCCCGATCCGGCCGCGATGTATCCGCCGGAGTTCTCGACCGCCGTCGAGGTCCGCGGCGTTTCCGCGAGCGGCGAAGGCGAGATCCGGCCCGATCACTTCCGAGGCGTGACGACCGTGGTGGCGAAGCTCTTCCTCCAGGTCGCGCCGGACGTCGCCGTCTTCGGCCAGAAAGATCTGCAGCAGGTTGCGGTCGTGCGCCGGATGATTCGAGACCTGGACTTTCCCGTCCGACTCGTGGTGGGTCCGACGGTGCGGGAGGCGGGTGGCCTGGCGATGTCTTCCCGCAACGCGTATCTCTCGCCCGAAGATCGCCGGATCGCCGCCGCGTTTCCCCGCGCACTCTTCGAGGCGCGCGACCGGGCGGCGCGGGGAGAACGCGACGCCGCGCACCTGACGGAGGGCATCCGGCGGGAGCTTGAGTCGGCGGGTTTGCGTCCCGATTACGTCCATGCGGTCGATCCGGAAACGATGGCGCCGATCGCGATCGCCGCTCCCGGCACGGCCATCGCCGCGGCCGTGCGGGTCGGGAAGACCCGGTTGATCGACAACGTGCTCGTTCCTTGACGGCGTGCGCCCGAAGGGACAGGATCGGTGTGTGGCGACTGAAGTTTCTCAAGAGCGGTCCCCGGCCGGGACCGCCTCCGATGCGTTCGTTCTCGGCGGCCGTACCTTCACTTCCCGCCTGATCATCGGGACCGGAAAGTACTCTTCCTTCGAGCGAATGAAGGAAGCCCACCGCGAGTCGGGCGCGGAGATCGTCACGGTCGCCGTGCGCCGGATCAACCTCGATCGAACGCGCGAATCGATGCTCGACTACATCCCGCCGGAGATGACTCTCCTTCCGAACACGGCGGGCTGCTACAACGCGGAGGACGCGGTCCGCACAGCACGCCTCGCCCGCGAGGTGGGACTTTCCCACTGGATCAAGCTCGAAGTCCTCGGCGACGAGCGCACGCTCTGGCCCGACAACGCCGCGCTGCTCGAAGCGACGCGGACGCTCGTCCGGGAAGGTTTCGTCGTTTTCCCCTACACGTCCGACGATCCGGTCGTCTGCCGGCGGCTCGAAGAGGAAGGAGCTGCCGCGGTGATGCCGCTCGGAGCGCCGATCGGCTCCGGGCTGGGGATCCAGAACCCCAACAACATCTCGATCATCATCGAGCAGGCGAAAGTTCCCGTCATCGTCGACGCCGGCGTCGGGACGGCGTCGGACGCCTGCATCGCGATGGAGCTCGGCGCGGCCGGCGTCCTCATGAACACTGGAATCGCCGGGGCGACGGACCCGATTCGGATGGCGTGCGCGATGCGGCGCGCCGTCGCCGCCGGGCGCGACGCGTTTCTCGCGGGACGGATTCCACGCAAGCGCTACGCGACCGCCTCGTCACCCGTAGAGGGGCGCCCGGGAAGCTGAGGCACTCCCGAGGCGGCCCGCCGCCGAGAGTCCCGTAAACACTGTGGATTTCTACGACTCGTCAGACTTTGGTCGTACGACTCTCCCCCGCAAGAAACTCCTTGCAATGCCGTTCGAGCGCGTGCTACGTTGCGCCAACTTTTAGGAAAACCCCGCACACCCGGCGCCAAGACTATGTTTTCTCATCCCCCATCCGTTCGCCTTCGCGGGGAGGCGTACGCGCGCTCGAAAGGGGGTTGGTCCTAGAGAGATCATCGTTCCGGCTTCCGCCGGGTTTTGCGATCAGTTGTTTCGAGTTTAATGATGCGAAGCGCGAGAGCGCTTCTGAAGAGGGTAATACCCAGGAGATCGGCAAAGTCAAATGATGCAGCAATACACCGACAAGAACCTCACCTGCGTGGATTGTGGTTCGACATTTCTGTTTTCGGCGGACGATCAGGAGTTCTACGCCCGCAAGGGTTTCACCAACGAGCCGAAGCGGTGCAAAGCGTGCCGCGACAAGCGCAAGTCGGCCGCGGGTGAAGGCCGGGAGCGGACGCTCTACGACGT
>DASWDK010000187.1:0-1977 GCA_036395335.1 Thermoanaerobaculia bacterium | reverse complement strand
TCCGAGATCCCCGAGGCGATCTCCTCCTCCACCGAGTAAACGTCCGCAATCGCCCGCTGATAGCGCTGTCCCCAGATCTGGCGTCCGTCGGAGACGTCGACGAGCTCCGCGTCGAGCGAGAGTCGGTCTCCGCGGAGGATCATTCGTCCGACGAGCACGGTACGCACGTCCAGCTCGCGACCCGCCCGGACGGGATCGACGTCGCCTCCACCGTAGCGGGCGACGGCGCTTCGCGAAATAACTCGGAGCCGCTCGATTCGCGAGAGGGCGCGCGTCACGCTCTCCGCGATTCCCTCGCTCAAGTAACGAACGTCGGGGTCCTGGCCGGGGGCCTCGAAAGGAAGCACCGCCACTGAGTCGATCGCCTGAGTCGACTCCCGGGCCGCTTCTTCCGTGGAGGACCGGCGCAGGATCTCCCCACGCAGCGCGAACGCGAGATCCCGCGCCGTCGGGAATCGATCCGCGGGACTCTTTTCGAGGCAGCGCACGAGAATCTTCCGAAGTTCCCGCGGCACGCCTTCCGTACCGTCGCGAAGGCCGCGCGGCTCGTCCCGCAGGACCGACGCGAGCGCTTCCGCCGGGGTTGCTCCCTGAAAAGCGCGCTCGCCCGTCAGCATCTCGTAGAGGACGCAGCCGAGCGAAAAGAGATCGCTTCGGGCGTCCGCGACCTGACCACGCGCCTGCTCTGGAGACATGTAGCCGAAGGTGCCGAGCACCGTGCCGGGAACGGTCGCCCCAACGGTCGGCGAGGTCGAGGCGGCGCGGGAAAGTCGGGGCTCGCTCTCGCGCGCGAGGCCGAAGTCGAGGATCTTGACGACTCCCTCGGTGGTGATGAAGACGTTCTCGGGCTTCAAGTCCCGGTGGACGAGGCCTCGGGATTCCGCCGCGGAAAGCCCATCAGCGAGTGAAGTCGCGATTTCGACGGCCCTGGGCGCCGGCAGCGAACCTCGAGCGAGCAACGAGCGAAGGGTTTCCCCTTCCAGCAGCTCCGTGATCAGGTAAGTGACGTCGCCGGCGCGTCCGAAGTCGAAGATCGAAAGAATGTTCGAATGCGAGAGCGCCGCAACGGCCCTCGCTTCGCGTTCGAAGCGGGCGAGCGCATCCGTGTCCTCGGAGAGTCGAGTGGGCAGAATCTTGACCGCGACCTCGCGCTCGAGACGGGGATCGTACGCCCGGTAGACCTCGCCCATGCCGCCCGCGCCCAGAGGCGCCACGATCTCGTAGGGACCGAGGCGGGTGCCGGGAGCGAGAGTCATCGTCCGGTCACCGCCGCCGCTTCCCGAACTTCGGAAGGTACTGGACGCCGGGCAGCCCTTCGAGGTCCGCGTCGCTCGTCACCAGCTCTGCGTCCTCTCCCCGCGCCGTCGCGTACACGATTGCATCGGCCATGGCGAGGCGGAAATCCAGGCTGACGTCCGCTGCGGCGAGCGCCACGGATTCCGAGA
The DNA here is from genome assembly GCA_036395335.1 of Thermoanaerobaculia bacterium. Classification (GTDB taxonomy): domain Bacteria; phylum Acidobacteriota; class Thermoanaerobaculia; order UBA5066; family Gp7-AA6; genus Gp7-AA6. Next base: position 532 of record DASWDK010000187.1, on the reverse strand, counting down.
GAGGCACGAGACGGGTCTTCTGGATCTGAGCGACCGCCAGCAGGGCTTCTTCTTCCGTCCGTTCCCGCTTGATCAGCTTGTAGACCTCGTAGAGAACGACCGTTGGCGTGATGAGTTGCGATGCCTTCTCCAGGTACGACCCGTACGAGCGGGCATTTGGTCCGCCGGTGAAGAACTCGATCCAGCCGGAGGAATCGACGACGATCATTCGCGGTCCTTCTTGTCACGAAGAGCCGTCGTCTTCATTCCCTGGAGGTAGCCTCTCATCCGGCCGATTGCCTGATCCGGCACCATCGTGATCACCCCGCTCTTGGAGATGATCTGAAGGATCTGTCCGGACTTCAGGCCGATTTCTCTCCGGATTTCCTTCGGGATCACGACCTGAAACTTCGTCGAGACCACCGCGTGGGCCATGGCTTTCCTCCGAGCGGGCAGTATATCTTACGTTTTCTCGATCGATCGATAAAACGTAACCCGCCTAGCTTCGGGGCGCCGCCGTCTCGACGTCGTCCCGGTAGAGCTCGTACGCCTT
>DASWDK010000186.1:0-17477 GCA_036395335.1 Thermoanaerobaculia bacterium | reverse complement strand
ACGATCTGGTTGAAGGAAACGGACACCACGGTGGCCTCGACGGTGCCGAAGAAGACCTGGACGGGAGCCTGGAAGCCCGCGCCGATGATCGTCACGCGCGTGCCCCCTTCGTTGGTCCCGGACGCGGGCAGCACTGCCGTGATCGTCGGAGTCGTAGAGAGAGTCGTTCCGAAAGCGAAGCAGTTCGGCAGGGTGAGAACGGTCGGAGTCGCGGTGTTGTTGTTGAGAGTCACACGGATCTCGACCGGAGTCGTCGGAGAGGTGACCTCGGGGAATCCGGGCGTGAGCACCGAGATCGTGTCGCTCGTGACGCTCACGACCGTCGCTTCTCGAGCGACGCCGTTGACGATGAACGACACTCGCGTCGTGCTGGCCTCGGTGCCCGTACAGCCGGTTCTAGCGCAGAAACGGCCTCCGTGAAGGGTGAGCGCAGTCCCGCCCGTCGACGGGCCAAAGCTCGGATCGCAGAAGCTCACGAAGGGACCGGCCCCAGCCGCCGCCGCCTGAAACACGATCGTGATCGTGGCCGCGCCGGTCTGTCCTCCCGACGTCGCGGTGGCGCGCACGACGGCGGCCCCGGGAAACTCGGAGCACAGGGATGTAAGGGCCGCCCCGTTCTGGGACGCGACCGTCCCGGTGACGACGGAGATCAAAGGAAGCCCGTTCTGAGCGAACACGCCGAAATCCGTCGAGAAGGCGACGCTGGTGCCGTCGGGGACCGGGTTTCCGTTCAACGTCACGATCGCTTCGATGAGCGTGCACGTCCCTGCCGGCGGGTTCGGATCGGTGGTGAACAACCGGATCTGGAGCGCGCTCGTGCCGGTCGGCCCCGGCCCGCCGGCCTTGGGAGGCGTCGGCGCGTCGGACGAGCAGCCGAAGGCGCCCGCGACGAACGCGAGAACGGTCAGGGTGATGGCGATCCGGCGCATGAAGGCCTCCGTTATGTCCTGCTCGCGATCTCTAGAAACATCCGGCGCACGAGAACAGGAGGATTCCCGACGCTGTTTGGCTCTGGACCCGATGTCCCGAGACCGTCTGCCCGAAGAAAGTGAGGTCGAAAGTCATCTGGATCGAGTTGCGTCCGGTTTCCCGATCCACCCCCCCGTTGAAGGGCAGAAGCTGATCGAAGGGCGCCTGCTGGAGGTCGGAGGCATCCAGGATCGGGAAGTTGTTGAGGGTCGCCGTACCGCCCGAAGGAACGAGGATCCCGGCTCCGAACGTCTTGACCGGAGGGACGCGGGTTCCTCCGTCGGTGCGGCGGAAGCGAACCGAGTAGCTGTTGATCTGCGTGTTGGCAAATCCCTGAGGATCGAGCTGGCCCGCGTTCTTCAGGTGGCTCGTCAGCGTGATCGTATCGATCTGAACCGGGGCCGGCGTGGAAACGTCGACGAAGCCGGGCTGCAAGTCGAGCGACACCGTGATGAAGACGGGCGCCTCGGACTCCCCCTCCTTATTCGTGCACCCGGGCGCCGCCGCGATGACGAGAAGGGCTGCCGCGATCAAAACTCTGGTCTTCATGGCTCTGTCCTCTTTCTTCACCGGAGAATCCGGGGGGTGATGAAGATGAGCAGCTCGTCGTGCTTCTCGGTCCGAGTCTTGTTCCGGAAGAGGTTGCCGAGAATCGGGATCTTCCAGAGTCCCGGGATCATGTTGTTCTGGTCCTGATCGTTGATCTGGAAGATGCCGCCGATCACGGTCGTGCCGCCGTCGCGCACGAGGATCTGTCCACGGTATTCCCGAATGGTCAAGGGAACGTTCGCGCCGAGCGCGAGGTTCAACGCGACCGCCGGCTCGCGCTTCTGAACGGTGACTCTCAGGAGGATCGTCCCCTCCGCGGTGATCTGCGGGGTGACCTCGAGCCGCAGGGTCGCGTCCACATAGATGACGGTTGTCGTGTTGTTGACCGTGGTCTGCACCGGGATTTGCACTCCGGACTGGATGAGCGCCGGGGTGTTCGTGAGAGCCGCGAGCTTCGGCGAGGAGATGATCTTCAAAAGTCCCTGGTTCTCGGCCGCGGTCAGCGACACGTCCAGGTTGAAGGTGTCGAGGATGTTGCCGAGTCGGATGTGACCGACGACCGGGCCCTGCTCGAGGCCGACGCGGAAGTCCCCGTTGAGGTTGTTCGGGAAGACGAGGTTCGTCGTGTTGCCGTGCGCGACGTCGGCGACTCCATTGAAGCCCCAGTTGATGCCGAGGCTCCGGCCGAGCGTCTTCGTCGTCTCGACGATCCGCGCCTCGATCATCACCTGAGGCGTCGCCGTGTCCAGGTTGTCGATCAGCTGCAGGACGGCGGGTAGAAACGTCGGGATCTCGCGGATGATGAGCGTGTTGGTCCGCGCGTCGATCACGATGTCGCCGCGGCGCGACATAATGCTCTTCAGGGTCGGCGTGATGTCGGACGCGTTGGCGTACGAGAGCTTCTTGATGACCGTGCGCGTCGGTTCCGCCGCCTGACGGGCTTCCGCCAGCCGCGCCCGATCCCCCTCCTCGATCTGAAGTTTCTGGGTCGTCGCAATGCGCATGATGTTGTTCTCGAGCACATAACCCAGGTTGTTCTGCTTGAGAATGAGGTCGAGCGCCTGATCCCACGGCACGTTTTCGAGCTGGACGGTGACCGTGCCGTGGACCTCCGGGTCAATCACGATGTTCAGCCCGGTGAATTGCGAAATCGTCCGGAAGACGTCCTTGATGTCGGCGTCTTTCAAGTCGAGCGAGATCGGCTCTCCGGTGAATTGCGTCTGACCTTCCGCGAGCGTCCGGGACTGGAAGGCGGTCAGCTCGCCGGCGCGCTGGGTCTGCTCCTGCTGGGCGAGCACCGCGGCCGCGGCCTCGAACAGCGCGTTCTCGCGCTTCGCGGGCCGTTCCGCCTCCGGGGCGCGGGAGCGGCGGGCTTCGGAGACGCCGGGAGGAACCGTTTCGGGTTTGGTCTCGGCCTTCCGAACGGCCGCTTCCGGAATCGGTGGGGTTGTTTGAGCGGCGGAGCCCGGTCCGGCAGGCGGCGCCGCGACGGGGGCTGGTGCCGGCTCCGTTGCCGGCGGCGTCTGGATCGACGGGGCAGACCGGACGGCCGCGATCTCGGTTCGCGATGGCGCCGGCGCCGCCTCAGCCGCGGCCGGGACGGAGGCGGGCGGCGGCTCGGCGATCACTTCGGGAGGCGCCGCTGCCACCGCGGGAGCGGCCGTCCCGCCGACGACGACCGACATTCTCTCGCCGTCGGCATGGACGGAGTACGGCGTCGGACGAACGAGATCGAGGACGATCCGGGTGACCGGTTCGGGTGTCGACTGGAACTGGGAAACGCGAACTCGAGTCACCACTCCGCCGGAGACGGGCAGGACGCGCCGGCGAACCGAGTTCTTCACGCCCGGCAGATCGATGACGACCCGCGGGGGGTTGGCGAGGACGAAGTCCTTGGCCTGAAGAGTTCCGTCGGCGAGGAGATGGACGGCTACGCCGTCTCCGCTCGACTCCGTCGTCACCTCCTCGAGCGCATGGGCGAGCTCCGCGCGCGAAAGCGCCGGCGCGGCAATCGGCTCGGTCACGACCGGCGGCGGCACGGCAGCTGGCGAAGCCTCCGCGGAGGCTTCGCGCGGCGTCTCGAAGGCGACCGCGAGGCCCCGTCCGACCGACTGGAGCTGATATTTCAGCCCGGCGCGGTGCTCGACGGTCAAGCGGGTAATCCTCTTCCCGAGCTCGTCGAGCGTTTCGACGCGGACCGCCTGCACGAGGCTTCCGAAGGGTTTCGGAGACGCGAAGCCATCCGCGAGGCGGACGCCGGGCATCTCGACGACGAGCAGATCCGGTCTCGGCTCGTAGGACGTGTACAGAAGAGGGGCGTCTGCCGATACGACGATTCGGGCGCCGTCACCGTCCTCGTTGAACGCCGCCTGCGTGACCTGACCCGATGATGTTGGCGTTGCGGCGGGCGGATTGGCCGCCACCACCGGGGAGGACGTCGCGGCAGAGACGCGATTGCTCTTCTTCACGGCGGAGCACCCGAACGCCCCCGCCAGGACGGTGGCCATCGCGATCGCCGTCGCGGCTTTTCTGAAAGTCCTTCTCATCGTCCCTCCCGTCGCGCCGGAATTCCCTGACCCGCAGGTCCTCACGGTTTTGGCGTCACGTTCAATTGCTTGGTCACTTCCCGAAAGGGCTTCACACTCTGCGGATCGTTGATGTTCTGGCGGAACACGACCTCGTTCGGTCCGACGCGGGTGACCTCGCCGTCGTAAAGGAGATCTCCCGGGCGGATCAGGTAGCTCTTGTTGTCGGTGGCGCGGACCTGCGCGATGTAGCCGGAGCGGGTCTTCCAGATTCCATAGATCACGATGTCGTCGATCGACATGCCGGCGACTCCAGCGGGTCGATCGCCTCGGGCGCGGTCCTCCGGTCGGACCAGCAGCGAGCGAAACGGGTCGCGCCGGCCCGCCGGGTCGTAGCTGTACGAGCGGCCGGAGAGCGCCGCTTCCTCCTGCTCGATCATCGCCTGACCCGGGGAATTGATGGTTCCGGGGGGCGCCGGCGCGGGAGTCGGTTTCACCGTCGGAGTCGGGCGTGGCGGAGCGGCCGCGACGCCGGCCGCGAGCGAAACGAGAAAGGCGACAAAAAGCGAGGTCTTCACTCGACGCCTTTCCCTTCCGCCCGCTCCTTCAACTTGCGAGCGCTGACCCCCGCCGGAGCGGGAGGCGAGCCCGGCGCGCCCGCGGCGGGCTGGGCTCCCCCGGGATGAGCGAGCGACTCCTCCCCGGTGTAGATGAAGGTCTTCGCCATGAAATTAGCGGTGATCGACTTCTGTGGAACGTTCGGGAGCGCGCCGATCTTCAGTGCCTCGACGTTGATGATTCGCGAGAATCGGCTCATCCGATCGAAAAAGAGAGCCAGGTTGTGATACGTCCCGTCGAGCGAGATGTCGATCGGCCATTCGGCGTAGAACTCCTTCGGGACGAAGTCTCCCGGCGTGAACTTGCGGAGCGTGAAATCGCCCTGACGCGTCAGAGTTTCGATCCTCTTGATCAGATCCTCCGTATTGCGCTTGGAAGGGAGCACCTGGAGCAGCTTCGCGAGCTCGAGCTCGAGCCGCCGGACTTCCTCCCGAAACTGCGAAAGCTTGCGCTCGGCCGCCCGGCCCTTCTGGATTTCCTGCTGGAGCGTCTCGAGCTGCGCCCGCTTCCCCTTGATCTCCGTATTCAACCCGCGGAACCAGGCGTAGTGCACGGCCACGGCGACCAGGATTCCGATCGCGAGTCCGTAGCCGAGAGCGTGGTACCACGGCTTGTCTTCCAGTTTCAGATCGATCGCCACGCGTCGTCGTCCCTACGTTCCCGGAGCCGGCGAGGTAGCCGGCTGTGGAGGGGTTTCCGCCCCGGGCGCGCTCCCGGCACCGACCGCAAGAGCCTGCGCGTTCGTGAACGTCAGGCTCATCTCCCAGACGTAGGTGCCTTGGGTATCGCCCTCCCGCCCCAGGTTGCGGAAGACCGGCTCGGCGAAAAAGGGGCTCTTCTTCAGGTTCTCCAGATACGTCGCAACGGAGTTGGGCGAGAGAGTGCGGCCCTTCAAGGTGACCTGATTCCCCGCAACGGTCAGCTCTGTCAGCCACACGAGGTCTGGAAGGGCGCGCGAAATCTCGTCCATGAGACGTACGGGCCCCTTCTGATTCGTCTTCAAGTTGTTGATTAGCTGGATCTTCGCTTCGAGACTGGCCTTTTTGTCCTCGTAGCCCTTGACCTCGTCGATGATGGAGCGCAGCCGAGCGACCTCTTCGTTTGCCCGCGCGATCTCTTCGTCCAGGTCCCGGCGACGGTGGGTCAGCGTGAGCGCCATGATGAGGATGTAGAGCACCCCGAGCGCGACTCCGCCGAGCAGAATCAGGTTGTTCAGCCGGGCGCCGGTCGGCAGGAACGGCGCTTTCTTGCGCGCCGCTGCCGCACGGGCCTCCGTCAGGAGGTTGATCCGGATCAAGCCGCTTCGTCTCCGACATGCCGGACCGCGAGTCCCACCGCCACCGCGAGGCTCGGCGCGTTCTCCGTGAGCCACTCCGGAGAGACCGAGGCGCCCGTGATGTCGACCTGGCGGAGCGGGTTCATCACTTCGACCGGCATCCCAAAACGTTCTTTCAACTGAGTATCGAAGTTGACCACCCGAGATGAGCCACCGGAGAGAAGGATCTGGTCGATCCTCTGGGTCGAGGTCGTCGCGAGGAAGAAGTCGAACGTCTTCTGCAGTTCCTGCGCGAGGTCGTCGGAAACCGAGCGGAGGATCGGGAAGATCTCGGTGACGGAATGGTCACCGGCCCTCTCCCCTTTTTTCAACGACTCCGCCTGATCGAAGGAGAGTGAGAGCTGCTTCTGGATCGCGTCGGTGTACTGGTTGCCGCCGAAGGAGATATCGCGCCAGAAGATCGTGTTCGACCCCGACAGGATGTTGACGTTCGTAACCGAAGCGCCCAGGTTGACGAGGGCGACGATTCGGCCCGCCTCGATCGGATAGTTCGCTTCGAACGCGTTCTGGAGTGCGAAAGCGTCCACGTCGACGAGCATCGGGTTGCGACCCGCCTGCGAGATTACGCTGGTGTAATCGCCGATCTTGTCCTTCTTGACGGCAACCAGGAGGACGTCCATCGTGTCTCCCGCGCCGGACTCGAGGACGACGTAGTCGAGGTTGACGTCGTTGATGTCGAAGGGCACGTACTGCTCAGCCTCCCAGCGGATCGACTCCGCGAGCTCTTCAGGCGACATCGCGGGAAGGCTGATCTTCTTGACGATGACCGAATGGCCGGAAACGGAGGTCCCGAAGTCCTGGTTGCGGACGTTGGCGGTCGAAACCAGCCGGTTGACCGTATCGACGACCAGGGACGCATCCATGATCGCGCCATCGACGATCGCCTCCGGAGAGAGGGTCTCCAGGCCCGATTTGACCAGTCGATAGCCCCCGCCCTTGACGTCCTTCAGCTCGACCAGCTTGACGGCTGACGAGCCGATGTCGAGGCCTACGAGGTTCTTCGACTTTCGGAACAGCACAATATCGCCCCACCGAAAAAATTCATACGGTTGTGGGCTTTGACCTTGGGTTATTTCGGCTGGGATGGAAAATAGCAGAAAGTTTTTCTACAGTCAAGGTTTAGAGGCGCGAAACACGCCGGTCCGGAGCCTCCGATCCCCAGTCCAAAGTCGCAACGGGAGTGCACGGTTTTGTTTCCGACCTCGGACTTTGGACCCTGGACTCGGATGTTGTAGGATGCCCGGCCTTTTGATCGTGGAACGAGCTCGGTAAAAGGGGAAGTCACGATGGCTCAGCATTGCCACTTCTGCGGAAAGATTCCGATGACGGGGTCGAACGTCAGCCACGCCCACAACGTCACGAGCCGCAAGTGGCACCTGAACCTCCAGTCAGTGCGTGCGGTGGTCGGCCCCGGCACGACGCGGCGCGTGCGCGCGTGCTCGAGATGCCTGCGATCCGGGAAGGTCGTGAAGCCCGCTCCGCGCGTGATCCGGAAGGGCTAGTCCCTCTCGCCCGCCTTTGGCACGTTGTACTTGCGCACCACTTCCCGCACTCCGGAGATCGCCTTCAAACGGTTGAAGATCTTCTCCAGGTGCTTCAGGTCCGACGTCTCGAGCGACACCGAGACATAACCTTTTCGATCCTCCGAGGAACGGGCTTCGATCCGACGGATGTTCGAGCCTTCACCGGCGATCGCCTGTGTCAGGTCCGCGAGCAGACCCGGCCTGTCGTCGGTGACCACGTCGAGCTCGATCGCGTAGGACGCGCCCTTCCCCCCCGCCCAGGCGACGTCGATCTGCCGCTCCGGGTCGTAGAGAAGGTTGCGCACGTTGGGACAGATATCCGAGTGGACCGAGACCCCGCGTCCCCGCGTGATGTAGCCGAGGATCTTTTCGCCGGGCACCGGATTGCAGCACTTTGCCAGAGAAGCGAGCAGGTCGTTGTGGCCGACGACCATGATGTCCGGCGCTCCGAACGGGAGAATCTTCCGCACGACGCGTGAGACCGCGGTCTCCGGTTTCGGGGGCTCCGGGCGGTTGAGCTCGTCGGCGGGTATCAGTTTTTCGAGGGCATTACGGGGGGCGAGCTTTCCATATCCGAGCGCGGCGTAGAGGTCTTCCAACCTCGAAAAGCCCCATGTTCCGAGCTCCGCCTGGAGCTTCCCCTCCGCCTCGAGCTTCCGGATGGTCTTCTTGTACTTCTTGAGCTCTTTCTCGAGCAGCCGGCGGCCGAGCTCCACCGCGCGCGCCTTTTCCTGGGCCTGGATGAAGTGCCGGATCTTGTGGCGCGCCCGGCTCGTGACGACGAACGAGAGCCAGTCCCGCGACGGAGCCTGGTTCGGAGCGGTCAGGATCTCGACGATGTCGCCGCTCGCGAGCGCGGTCCGCAGGGGAACGAGCTTGCCGTTGACCCTCGCGCCGACGCAGCGGTGGCCGACGTCGGTGTGGACCCGGTAAGCGAAGTCGAGCGGGGTAGCCCCGCGCGGGAACGCAAAAACTTCCCCTTTCGGGGTGAAGGTGTAGACCTCGTCCGGATACAGGTCGACCTTCAGCGACGCGAGGAATTGGCGGGGGTCGGACACTTCGCTCTGCCAGTCGACGAGCTGCCTCAGCCACTGGAAGCGCGCGTCGTCGGCGTGGGGGCCCAGTCTCCCCTCCTTGTATTTCCAGTGCGCCGCGATGCCACGCTCGGATATCAGGTCCATCTCCCTCGTGCGGATCTGGATCTCGAAGGGCTGGGCCGCCTCCCCCATCACGGTCGTGTGAAGCGACTGGTAGAAGTTCGGCTTGGGCATCGCGATGTAGTCCTTGATCCGTCCGGGGACCGGCCGCCAGAGCTGATGCACCAGACCGAGCGCCGCGTAGCACTCGCGCGTTTCGGGCGTGACGATTCGAAAGGCGAGGACGTCGTACAGCTCGGCAGCGTCCACTTCACGCCGCCGCATCTTTTCCGCGATCGAGTAGTAGCGCTTGACCCGCCCGGTGACCTCGCCGGCGATCCCTGCCTCGGCGAGCTTCGCCGCGAGGCGCGCCCGGATTTTCTCGATCATCGCCTGCGAGCCCTTGATGCGCCGCTCGACATCCAGAGCCACGCGAGCGTAGACCTCCGGCTCGAGGTGCATGAAAGCGAGATCCTCGAGCTCTCCTTTCACGAGGCCCATGCCGAGCCGGTTCGCGATCGGGGCGTAGATGTCGAGAGTCTCCCGCGCGATCTCGCGGCGCTTCTCTTCCGGGAGGTACTGCAGAGTGCGCATGTTGTGGAGCCGATCGGCGAGCTTGACGAGCACGACCCGGAGATCCGACACCATCGCGAGAATCATCTTGCGGAAGGTTTCGGCCTGCTCCTGCTCACGGGAAACGTACGAGAACTTTCCGATCTTGGTGAGCCCGTCCACGAGCTCGGAGACTTCGGGACCGAACTGCTTCGCGATCGATTCCTTGGTCGTCAGCGTGTCTTCGAGCACGTCGTGGAGGAGGCCGACCACGATCGAGACGTCGTCGGCCTTCATTTCCGCGAGGATCGCCGCGACGTTCAAGGGATGAACCAGGTAGGGCTCCCCGGAGCGCCGGACCTGTCCCTTGTGCTCGAGCGCCGAAAAGACGTACGCGCGACGCAGCAGATCCTGGTTCGACTGCGGGTTATAGGCTTCGACGCGGTCGAGGATGTCCTCGAATCGAATCACGAGACAGAGATTACGCCGACTGGACCCGAGCCGGTAGTCGGCCCTCGCCTACCGTTTACCGCCTACCGTCTTCCCGACTTCTTCTTCCGCGTCGGCTGCGGCGGGGCGGGTGCCGCAGGCTTCGGTGCCGGCACGACCTGGAGCTTGCGGCGGGTCCGCAGGTCCTTCCAGATGACGACGATCGCGGCCGCGACGTAGATCGAAGAGTACGTCCCGACGATGATCCCGATGATGAGCGTCAGTGCGAACGTGTTCAGGACCTCGCCCCCGAGAAGGAAGAGCGCGATCACGACGAGCATTGTCGCACCGGCCGTCAGGACCGTTCGAGAGAGCGTCTGGTTTACCGAGCGATTGATGATGGTCTCGAGCGATTCCTTCTTGGGCGTTCGCTGGTTCTCGCGAACGCGGTCGTAAACGACGACGGTGTCATTGACGGAGTAGCCGACGAGGGTCAGCAGCGCGGCGACGACGACGAGATTGAATTCGCGACCCAGGATCGCGAGGAGTCCCACCGTGATCAACGTGTCATGGATCGTCGCGACGATCGCCCCAACCCCGAAGGGGAGCGAACGGAAGCGGATCGCGATGTAGGCGAGCATTCCACCGATCGACCAGACCACCGCGAGCAGCGCTTTCTTGCGCAGGTCCGCACCGACCTGGGGACCGACGTTCTCCGCGGAGAGCAGCACGAAGGGGCCGGTGTAGCAGTTCGCCTTCAGCCAATCCCGGACGGAGGCGGAGACGTCCGGCACTCGGGCGAAATCGGCGGCCGAGCGGAAGATCCCGACTCCCGACCGATACGCGATGATCCGCTCCGCGATTTTCCCGTAGTACTCCGCGGGGACGACGTCCGGCCGTCCCGACACGTGGTCGGGGTCCGCCGCCGTTAGCCGCCCTCCCAGAGTGTCCTTTCCTTCCCGGTTCAGGTCGAGTTTCGAGGGATCCGCGCCCGGCACGAGAAGACCGGACCGCAACGCGTTCTGCACGTCGTGCGAGACGTCCCGACCTTCGCGCTTCTGCTGCTGGACGCGGATCAGCACCTCGTTCTTCGCCGGTTCTTCGTAGCGCTGGATGCCGGTGTCGCCGAGATTTGCGGCGTCGAGGATCTTGCGCAGGTGCTCGAGGTCGGGGCGCTCGGTGAACCGCACCGCAATCTGCGTTCCGCCCGCGAAGTCGATGCCGAATTTCAGCCCCTTCTGCACGAAGATCGCGAAAAGCCCGACCGCGATCAGCAGCCAGGAGGCACCGATCGCAAACCACTTGTACTTGAGGAAGTCGATGTTGGTCTGCCGAAAGAGTTCCATTCCGGTTTCCTTAGATCGACAGAGTGTCGATGTGCTGGCGCCGCCCGTACGTCAGCTCGAAGATCGTGTGCGACACGAAGACGGCGGTGAAGACGGAGATCAGGAGGCCCAGGATCAGGGTCACCGCGAAACCCTTCACGGGACCGGTACCGAATTGGAAGAGAAAGACCGCGGAGATGATCACGGTCAGGTGGGTGTCGATGATCGTCGCGAACGCCTTCGTGAAGCCGTTCTCGATCGCGGTCTTCGGAGCGCGACCTCCTCTCAGCTCTTCGCGGATGCGTTCGAAGATGAGCACGTTCGAGTCGACCGCCATGCCGATCGTCAAGATGAACCCGGCAATCCCGGGAAGAGTGAGCGTCGCGTTGAAGAGGGCCATCGCCCCCAGGAGCATGACGGCGTTCAGGATCAGCGCGAGAACCGCGTTCAGCCCGGAAAGCCGGTAGTAGAACGTCATGGCGACGAACACGAACAGCGCGCCGGCGACCGAGGCCGTTACCCCCTTGCGGATCGAATCGAGGCCGAGCGATGGCCCGACCGTGCGCTCCTCGAGGTAGGTCAGGCCGGCGGGCAGCGCGCCCGCCCGGAGGACGAGAGCCAGGTCGTTCGCCTCCTCCGGCGTGAAGCTGCCGCTGATCTCCCCCTGGTCATGGATGCGCTCGTTGATCGTCGGCGCGGACTTGACGCGATGGTCGAGAATGATCGCGAGCTGTTTGCCGACGTTTTCGCCTGTCGCCTTGGCGAACTTCTCCGCGCCGGCGGCATTCAGGAAGAACGACACCGCGTTGCCGCCGAGTTGCCGCTGCGTGGGCCGTGCGTTTTTCAAGTCCCGCCCCGTGATGACCGCCGACTTCTGGACGAGGTACCACGTCTGTTCCCTCTGGCCGGGTGTGGCAGCGGCCTCGACGAGCTCGAGATTCGGGGGCAGCTGACCGCCGTGCGGCGCGAGGAGAGCGGTCCGGTCGGGGGAAGGCCCCGAGTCGACGAGCTTTAGCTCCAGGAAAGCCGTGCTCTTGATCAGGTCCTTGACCCGCTTGGGGTCGTCGATGCCCGGGAGCTGGACGAGAATCCGGTCCGTGCCCTGCCGCGCGATGAGCGGCTCGGCGACGCCGAACTCGTCGATCCGGTTGCGAATCGTCTCGACCGCCTGTGAGACGGAGTTGTCTTCGATCTGACGCCGCGCGAGGTCCTTCAACGTGAAGATCCACTTTCCTCCCGCAGTCGAGACCGTCCAGTCGGGCAGGAACCGCTTCACCGTCTCCTCGAGCTTGCGTTCATCGGTCGCCGGCGTGACGGCGACCGAAAAGGCGCGCTCGTTCGGGAACTCCACCGGTCCAACCGTCAGTCCCTGCTCGCGGGCCTGAGTTTGAAGCTGTTCGGCGGCGTCGTCGCGCTCGGCCTTCAAGGCGTCGGCGGTGTTCACCTGGAGGACCAGGTGGATTCCGCCGCGCAGGTCGAGTCCGAGCTTGATGCCCTTCTTGAGCGCCTCGGACAGCGGCGGCTTGCCCGTGCCGATCCACTCCCGCCGGGCGTTGGCGTACCCCATGGCGATGTAGCCCGTGATCATCCCGGCCACGACGAGGACGATCAGCAGCACCCGCCAGCGAACCCTCTTGGACAAGACTTCCTCCTGAAAAAAGAACCGTGAAGTGTATACGAGAACGGACCTGGGAAACTGTCGAAAGCTAGGAACTCGGGGTAACCACCGCCTCCGGCTCGCCCGCCAGACCCACGATCGAAGTGCGCAGGACTTTGATCTTCACGTTGTCGGCGATCTGCAGAATGACCACGCCGTGCGCCTCGTCGAACGCCGCGATCCGGCCGAAGAGGCCGCCTCCGGTCACGACCTCGTCCCCCCTCTTCAGCTGCGTCAGCAGCTCCTGCTGTCTCTTCTGCTTCTTGCGCATCGGCGCGATCAAGAGAAAGTAGAAGATGACGAAGATGAAGACCATCGGGAGGAACTGGATCAAGCCCCCTCCCGGCGTCTGAGGAGCGGTCTGGAGCAGGTCGGAGAGCGGCGCGTTCATCACCGGCAGATCATATCGGAGCCTTCCTCGGCTACGGCTTCGAGAACGGCAACGGCTCCTTGCGGGGCGGCACGTTCGCGCGGGCGGCCTCGGCTCTTTCCCAGAACCGCAGGAAGTTCTCTCCCAGCACGCCCCGCACTTCCTCCTCGGAATGTCCGCGGCGGAGGAGCTCTTCGGTCACGATCGGAAGCTTCGAGACGTCTTCCAGCCCGGCGGGCGGGTCGTCGATGCCGTCGTAATCCGTTCCGAGTCCGACGGCGCGGGGGCCGGCGATCTTCATCACGTGCTCGATGTGATCCACGACGGCGGTCCAGCTCGCTCGGGGCCGCTCGAGGTTCTCCAGCAGGGCCGAGGTCTCCGCATCCCTCTTTTTCGGGTCGTCCTTGTAGCGCCCGAAGATCTCCGCAGCCTTCGGTGCCAGAGCCGCCTTGCGAGCCTTGAAGTCGTCCACGACCTTCTGGTCCACGAACGTCGAGCTGAAGTTGACCATGACGACGCCGCCTTTCGCGCCGATGGCGCGGATCCCCCCGTCCGTTAGGTTGCGAGGCATGTCCGCGATCGCGCGACAGGACGAGTGGGAGGCGAAAACCGGCGCCACCGAGACGTCCAGGACGTCGGCGAGAGTCTTGTCGGAGACGTGAGAAACGTCGATCAGCATTCCGAGACGGTTCATCTCGAGCACCACCTCCCGGCCGAAGTCGGTCAGGCCGTTGTGCACGGCCGTCTTCGCCGGGTCGTAGCGGAACGAAAAGAACGATCCGGAGGAGTCTGCCCAGTTGTTCGTGTTCGTGTGCGTCAGCGTCATGTAGCGCACTCCCAGCCGGTCATACGCGGAAAGGAGGGGGAGCGAGTCTTCGATCGCGTGCCCTCCTTCGATCCCGATCAGGACTGCGATCTTTCCCTGCTTCTTCGCGTCGCGGATGCGGCCGACGGAGTCGGCGAAGACGAGATCCTCGGGATGCGACTCGACCAACCGGTGGATCAGGTCGATGAATTCGAGCGCCTTCTTCGCGGACGTTCCCGATGCCGCGTAGGCCGACGACACGTAGGCGGCGAGGAAAGGAGCCGTGACTCCACCGTCTCTCCAGCGGGGGATGTCCACGTGCCCGGTCCTTTGTCGAGCGCGGATGTCCACCCACTCCTTTTCGAGCTGTTCCGGCACGTCTTCGTGCGTGTCCACGACGATCGCGCTCCGATGGATGCGGAGGGCGCGCGCGTGGAGGTCCTCGGCTTTCGGCGCCGGCGCGGCGATCGCGAACGGCGCCAGCACGAGCGGCAGGAGGAGCACCTTTCTCACGGCGCGAGAGGCTACCATCGGCTAATCGATCTTCCCTTCCGGCGGCGCCTCGAGCGAGCCGAGATCTCCACGACCGATCGCCTCCCGGATCCGCTTCATCCACTCCAGGTAGAAGAAGACGTTGTGGATCGACAGCAGCATCGGAGCGGAAAAATCACCGAGCACGAAAAGATGTCTCAGGTACGCCCGGCTGTGGCGGCGGCAGACGGGGCACGCGCACCCGGAATCGAGCGGCGTCAAGTCCTCTTTGAACCGCTCGTGCTTGATCGTGACCTCGCCGGCGCGCGTGTAGGCGTGGCCCATGCGGCCATGGCGGGTCGGCAGGACGCAGTCGAAGAGATCGACCCCGTAGCGGACCGAGGCGAGGAGATCGGCGGGTGTCCCGATCCCCATCAGGTACCGCGGTTTTGCCTCCGGCAGAAGCGCGGCGGTGAACTCGGTGATCGCCCGGATCGCCTCCTTGGACTCTCCCACCGCAACCCCGCCGATCGCGTAGCCGTCGAAGCCGAGATCGATGAGCCGGACGGCGGCACCCCGCCGCAGGTCCTCGTGCGTCCCTCCCTGCACGATCCCGAAGAGCAGACCTCGTCCGCTCCGCGACCTGCGCGACCGCTCCGCCCAGAGAACGGAGAGCCGGCACGCTTCCTCGATCTCCCGCCGCTCCGCGGGAAACGGGGGACAGACGTCGAGCGTCATCGCGATGTCGACTCCGAACTCCGATTGAAGCTCGACCGCGAGCTCGGGCGTCAGGAAGTGCCGCGTTCCGTCCTCCGGAGTCCGGAACTCGACCCCGTCCTCCGTGATCCGCCGTCGAGACGAGAGACTCATGACCTGGAAGCCGCCCGAGTCGGTCAGGATCGCGCGAGCCCATCCGAGGAACGCGTGGAGCCCGCCGGCGCGCCGGATGACCTCGCGGCCCGGACGCGCCATCAGGTGATAGGTGTTCGCGAGGATCGCCCGGCACTCCCACTCCTCCAGCCGGTCGAATTCGACGCCTTTGACGGCGCCGCGAGTGCCCACGGGAAGGAAGCATGGCGTGTCCACCGGACCGTGACCGGTTTGCAGGATCCCGGCGCGCGCCGAGGAGGCGGAGTCGCGGGCGGCGATCCGAAAAGAAGGTTCGGTCACCGCGGTGGAGAGCTCCCGTAACCGATCGTTCGCGGCAACGGCGCGCGATGTTAACAAACGGGCAACACCTCTCTTTTCGTGAGGTTTGCGCCGGTTGCCCTTTGAGGGGTCGCGTGCTAGGTTTCGGGCCCGTCAACGGAGAGCGATGCCGGATCTCGGAAAAAAATTCGAGTGCTACAACTGCGGGACGAAGTTCTACAACCTCGGCCGGCCCGAATCAATCTGTCCGAAATGCGGCGCGAACCAGAAGAACGCGAAGTCGGACGAGGCGCCGGTCGCCGCGCCGCGTCCTCCGCGCCGTACGGTGATCATGGAGCCGCCTCCCGAGGGGAATCCGGACGAGTTCGGTGAGGAGCCGGCGCCCGTCGAAGAAGAAGAGCGCGGAGAAGACGAGGAGCTCGACGAGGACGAGATCGTCGAAGCCGACCGGGAGGAAGAGGAAGAGTTCTGAGGAAAGAGGTGGACGCATCCGCATTGCGTACCTCGGCCTCGGATCCAACCTCGGCGACCGGCGGGCTCACCTCGAGGCCGCTCTGCGCGAGATCGCCCTGTTCGCGCCTCTGAGAAGAATCTCTTCTTTCTACCGCACGAAACCGGTCGGCTTCCGAGACCAGCCCGATTTCTGGAACGCCGTCGTCGAGATCGCCTGGAGCGGGACTCCGGGCGCGCTTCTCCGGAAGACACGGGAAGTCGAGCGCCGTGTGGGGCGCACGCCCACTTTCGCGAACGGCCCGCGCGAAATCGACGTCGACATCCTGGATCTCGACGGCCGCCTTCGCGAGGCGAGCAACCTGATTCTGCCCCATCCGCGACTTTCGACGCGTCGGTTCGCCCTCGAGCCGCTCGCCGAGGTTAACCCGGCGTGGAAGGACCCGCGCTCGGGACGCACCGTTGCCGAGCTGCTCGAAGCGTTGCCGCGAGCTCCGCGGGTTCGGAGACTCCGCTCGCCCTCTCTACGACCGCGCCCTCCACGCCAGTAGGTTCCTCCTCGCCTCGTCCTGTATCCCGAGGTCCTCGACGAGGTGACCGGGCGAAGGCGCGTCGGAGACGAGGTCCCGCTCGATCTGGCCCGCTTCGACCTTCTCGGCAGCGCCGCCGTCGGCGAGCGCCTCGGCGAGGAAGTGCCGGTTGACGAAGTTGCGCGGGGAGGTGCGCACGGCGAGGCGCAGATTGCGGACGGCTTCGGCCCGCGACACCCACCCGGTCAGATACGGAATACGGGGCGCCCGGTGATGGAGACGCCCGAGGATGCGGTAGCCGCCGCCGTCCTCGAAATCGGGATCGAGCGCGATCACGGTCATCGAATCGTCGCGGATCTTCGTCGCCGCTCCCGTCCTCGCGGCGCGAACGTTCCCGGCGAGAAGCGACCACTGTCCCCAGGCGACCGCCGTCCAGAAGTACGCCGGCGCGGCGTCCCGTTCCCGTGAGAGCGCTGCGGCGACCTTCGGAGGCGGCGCGTCGGCGGAAAGCGGCCCGCCGGCGGCGCGGCCGCGAAGGATCTCGAGCGCATCCTCGCCCGCCCTCCGTGCTTTCTCGTAGAGCGCGAGCTGCCGGTCGCGTTCGAGGCCGGTGAACTTCGCCTTGAAGAAGAGAGCGCGGGCGAGCTTCCAGCGCGCCTCGGCCTCCCCGGGTGCCTCGGCGGCTCTCTCGTAGCCCGTGATCGCTTCGGAGATCCGTCGGTCGGATGCTCGCGCTCCCACGCGTCCTTCGTCGCGGTGCAACCAGGCGACGTCCGCCGCGGCGAGAACCGGGTTCGGTCCGATGAGCAGAGTGTCCCGCCGGAAGTCCGGGGTCGGGTCGAGCTGCGCGGAAGCCGCGAGCGCCGCCGCGAAGAGCGGGAGCGCGACGAGCACCTTCATGCCGGGCGCGGAGCTACGCGCCGCGAGCGTCCTCCAGGGCGCGAGTTTCCCGAGATCTTTCGATCACACCTCCCCCGACGACGACGTCTCCGCGATAGAAGACGCACGACTGGCCCGGTGCGACGGCGCGGACGGGGTGGTCGAAGACGACGCGGGCGCTTCCATCCTCGCGCGGGAAAATCG
>DASWDK010000185.1:0-4348 GCA_036395335.1 Thermoanaerobaculia bacterium | reverse complement strand
CGCTTCGTCTCGCAGATGGAGATCGTCGACCGCTTCTTCGATGCTGACTCATGTGCCTTTATCGAAGGGTCCGTCGGCGGAACCGGGTACCGCAGGATCCTGCGTTTCGATACTGTCGTCATCAACGCCGGTGACGGTGATCTCGTGGTCGGTGATCGGTCCGATCCGGCCAATCCCTACCACGACTTCTTCGTGTTCTCCCAGTGTCACCAGCACTACCACATCCACGACTTCTCGACGTACTCGCTCTTGAAGGGCGATCGCTCGCTCGTCGTGACGGGGCACAAGCAGGGGTTCTGCTTTACGGACTCACTCAGGTACGGAGGCGGCAAGAGCGATGGGTTCTCGTGCTCGTATCAAGGAATCACTTCTGGATGGGGCGACTGGTACTACAAGCAGCTCACCGGCCAGTGGATCGACATCACCGGAGTCCCGGAGGGCGATTACATCGTACGGGTGACGATCAACGACTTTCCGATCTTCTCCGAAGGGGCGAACGTCTACCCGAACTCGATCGAGACCCAGATCCACGTTCCCGATCCTCGAAACAAAGTGGCCGTCGATAACTCGCCGTAAAGAAAGGGATTCCCATGGGCCGGCTAATTCTTCTCGTCATCGTCCTCGCGGTCGGCTACTGGCTCTACACGCATTCGTCCGGCGGGCTCCTCGGGTCGAGGTCGGGTGGCGAGCCCTCGGCGTCTGCCCCGGTCGACCGCGCGCGTGACGCCGCCCGCAAGGCCAACGAACGCCAGCTCGAAGCCGATCGGATTGGCCACGAGGACGTCTCGACCGGGGCGGGGGCGCAGATTCACGAGAACATGACGCCCACCGACGTCCGCGGGCTCCTCGGGCAGCCCGACGAAATCACGACCGGCGTTTCGGAAACCGGCGCGCCGCGCGAAATCTGGGTCTATCGGAGCGTCGGCAAGAAGGTCATTTTCCAGAACGGATTTGTGGTCGCGATCGAGTAAGTCCCCGGCTTCTGCGAAGACGGTGCCCGGATCGGCGCTCTGACTCTTCCTACCGCCGGATCCGGAGGTTCTCGTAGGAGACCTCCGGGAAGGAGAAGTTGAGGCTGTCGAGCCCCTCCACCTCGGGACGCGCGAACCGGTAGACCTGCTCGTGGAAAAGCGGAAGGAGAAGCGCGTCCCGCGCGATTGTCTCCTCGACCTCGCGGTAGATGGAGTGCCGGGCTCTTGCGTCCATCTCGACCCGGCCGCGCTCGATCAAGCGGTCCAGTTCGGGAGAGCCGCAATGTCGGCCGATCGATCCGCCCTGAGAGTGAAGCATTCCGTGGACGAAGGTGTCGGCGTCGGGGTAGTCCCCGATCCAGCGTCCCACGGCGACATCCGCTGATCCGGTGTTGCCGGCCTGCAGAAATTCCGACATCGTCTTGTTCACGACGCGCAGGTGAACGCCCTTCGCCGCGAAGATCCCGAAGAGCTCCTTTGCGACCGCGGAATACTCGCCGAAGAACATCGGGTGAAAGACTGTCGTCAGCTCCAATTCGGCCCCATGCTGCCCCGCCGGGCTCACGGCGGCGGCGGAGCGCGATAGCGTGGGGGCCGGGGCGTAGCCCACGAGCCCGGGCGGAATGATGCCGTGCGCGGGGATGGCGAGGCGGCCGAGAGTCCTCCGCACCAGGCCGGCAACGTCGATACCTTCGATGAGCCTCCGACGCTGTGCGACGTCGGCGAGCGGCCCGCGATGGCGATTGAACGCGACATAGTAGATCGAGAGGCGCGGGATCTCTCGGTAGCCGGAGGCGAGTGCGGCGTCGTGGCGGAAGGCCTCGATGTCTGCTGGGAATAGCGCCCAAGCCAGCGAAAATCGGCCCGAGCGGAACTCCGAGCCGATCTCTTCGGGAGAGACGCCGAACCGGAAGACGATCCCATCGCTCTTCGGATATCCCTGCCGCCAGTAACTCGGGTTACGCTCGAGCTCGAGGAGTCGCCCCGGCTCGAAGCGGACGACCCGGAAGGGCCCGGTCCCGACGCAGCGCTCGCGCCACGTGCCGGTAACCGCGTCCGTCCCCTCCGGCACGATCGAAGTCGCGACGTAGGAGATCAGGGCCGGAAAGAATGAAACCGGCTCCTCCAAGTCGATGAAGAACTCCGTCGGGGAAACGATGTGGAACCCTTCGAGGTCCGTGCCGGCACCTTCCAGGAGTCGCCGGGCGCCTCGAATCGGCGCGAGTTTCCAGCGGCTGACGGCATCAGTGTTCAGGAGGAGCCGTTCGTAGGAGTAGCGAACGTCGCGGGCCGTCAGGCGCCGTCCATCGTGAAAGCGAACGTCTGACCGGATCAGAAAGCGGAATCGCCGCCCGGCGTCCTCGACGCGGAACTCCGATGCGAGCCACGGGACAATCCGGGCTCCTTCGATTGGGTGCATCAGCGTCTCAAAAACGTTCGGGACGACCTCCGCCTTTTCGACCGTGTCCGTCGTCACCGGCTCGAGGTCCTTGACGTCACCGGAGACCGGAATGTGGAGTACGCCTCCGGCGGCGCGGATGGGCGCGGCGGCCGTCGCGGGCTCTTCGACCTTCCCAACCTCCGCGTAGTTCACGTACGGGGGGCTGCTCTTCAAACGCAGCCCCCGAATCTTCGGGCTGGCGATCCGATAGTCGATGTCGTGGAACAGCGGCAGCAGCGCCGCCGAATCGATCAGGAGGTTCTCGAACCGGCGATAGAGCGTCTCTCGGACGGCGGGACGCCGCTCGACGCGTGCCTCCTCGAGCATCGCGTCCGCCTCGGCGGAGGAGAAGTAGGAAGCGAAGACCCCGTTGCCCGAGCGGAAGAGCCCGTTGGTGAAGTTGTCGGGATCGTCGTAGTCCGCATTCCAGCGGCCGATCATGAGGTCGTATGGCTCGTTGTTCTGGAACGAGTCGAGGTAGGCCTCCATCGAAGGCGTCCCGATGGAGACCTCCACGCCGAGATCGGCCCAGACCTCGCGCAGCGCGGCCGTGAGCGAGCGGTAGCGGTCCTGGAAGAGGGGATGGACCGATGCCCGCAGGCGCACGGGAAGCGCCACCCCTCCCGAACCGAGGATCTCGAGTGCCTGGTCGCGGGTGAGGGGTTTCCTCTTCTTGCCAGGGTCGTGTCCCAGGATCCCGGGCGGGATCAGTCCCGAAGCCGGTTGCGCGAGCCGGCCGAGCGTCCGCCAGACGAGGTCGTGCGTCGAGACGACGCCACAGAGCGCACGGCGGAGAGCTCCGTCGCCGACCGCCGGGGCCGACGAGTTGAATACCATGAAGTAGGTGTTTTTCTTCGGCGCCTCGACCTGTCCCGCGCGAAAGCGGGGGTCTCGAAGGATGTCGTCCAAATCCTGCGGTTCGAGATCGCGGCCGAGGTCGAGCTCGCCCGAGCGCAGGCCGGCGGCGATCGCGGCAGCGCTCGGCATGATTCGGAACTCGATCTGCCCGAGTGGAGGGGCGATCCCTCTCCAGTAGCCGGCATCCCCTTCGAGCAAGACGCGGTTCGGCTCTTGAGCTGCCAGACGGAAAGGACCGGTGCCAACGACCGCGGCACCTTCGGCGCTCTCGGGCGCGCGCACGATCCCCGTAGTCTGGTCGGTCAGAAATGCGGGGTAGATCGGTAGAGGCTCGGAGATGCGGATCTCCAGCTCCTGATCGGAACGGGCGACGAGCCCCTCGACCTCGCTCGCCTGCGCCGCCTGGAACTCCGGCACGCCCCGAATCACGACGAAAGCGGCCGACATCTCTCGCCGTCGCAGCCGTATGGCGCGCTCGAAAGAGCTCTTCACGTCGCGCGCGGTCAGAAGAGTCCCGTCGTGGAATCGAACTCCACGACGAAGCGTCATGAGAAGCGACCGACCGTCTTGGAGAAAATCCCACCTCTCGCAGAGCGAGGGAACGAGGCGCCCCTGCTCATCTGTCGAGACGAGGGTCTCGAAGACGAGCGCGAGGATCTCGGCTTCCTCGTCGATACCCATCTCGGAGGGCTCCCGGGCGACGACGGGATTCGCGAGAGCCACGACGAGCGTTCCGCCCCGAGGGACCAACTCCTCCTTCGGCTTCTCCTTTGAGGCCGGAGCCAGCCGCTCGGCCTCGTCGAGGTATTCCTTCGCCCGGGTGTATTCGCCGCGAAGGTTCGCGACGGTCGCTCCGAGCGACAGGAGCTTTGAGAGCGCCTCGTCGTCGGCCGCCGCGCGCGCAGCGTCGATCCCCTGTGCGAGCCAGCGCCGCGTCTCCTCGACCTTTCGCCCCTGCCAGGCGGTCTCCGCCGCGAGGACGATCGCGCGGACTGCGCCGGAAGCGTTCTTCTCCCGCTCGAAGACGCGCACCGCCAGCTCCGCCTCGCGGAGTGCGGTCTCGAGGTTCCCGAGCAGG
>DASWDK010000184.1:0-6501 GCA_036395335.1 Thermoanaerobaculia bacterium | reverse complement strand
CGTCAGAACGAGAAGCCCGGCTCTATCTCGAGCGCGCTCTGAAGGCCGCGGCGGAAGAGCGCTACGACGTGGCGCTCGTGTTCTGCGGCAAGACTCTCGACGTCGAACCGGGGAACCTCGCCGCGCGGCTGCTCGCGGCGCAACTCTACGATCACGTGCTGCGCGACGTCGACCGGGCCGTCGACGCCTATCAGAAAGTGATCGTTCTCGCCGGATACGATGCCTCGAACCGGTACTGCGCCGCCGCGCGCCAGGCTCTCGACGATCTGGTGAAGGAAGTCCCCTAGGGATTCACTTCGTTCGGCCGCGGCAACCGCGGCCAGCCCCAGGGATGCATCGGAGGACGGCCCCAGACAGCGGCGCGGTAGCGGCCTCCCGATCGAATCGCGTTGCGAGAGGGATCCACTCGCCACCGGCCGTCGGAAAAGACGGCATCGCGCCCCGAGTCGGAGAGATCGAGAGAGAAGAGCAGTCCGCCGACGCCGCTTTGACTGCCCGTCTCGATCGCGATGCGATTGACTCCGGGCGAGAGGAATTCCGCGATCTCGTGGAGGACGAGCGGATCCCCGGGACGCTGCCTTCCGGAGCCGGCTTTCCGGCCGTTCACCCACAGCACGTGCCACTGGTCCGCAAAGACCTTCGCCGTCGCGCGCGCGGGGTGCCGGTCGAGGATGACGTCGCGCGTCGCGACGAACGCGATGGGCATCGGTTCCTTGACCTCTCGCGTGTACCAGATCCATTCGGCGGCGCCCGTTCTCGAGAGCTCCCGGTCGGCGTGCGCTCCGAGAGTCGCTCGCACGGCTGCAGCTGCAGTGATCACGAGCGCGAGGACGTAGAGGAAAGCGAACGCCGGCCGCGAAAACAGAGAATCGGGCCGGCTCCTGTTCTGCATTCCCTTGACCGATCTTCCGCGGCACGGTACTCTATAGTCCCGATGCCTTCATGAAAGTCATCGGAGTGATTCCCGCCCGGTACGCCTCGGTCCGATTCCCCGGAAAGCCTCTCGCTCCCCTCGCCGGCCGCCCGATGGTGCTCCACGTGCTGGCGGCTGCGCGCGGTGCGCGGCGGCTCGACTCCGTGGTGGTCGCGACGGACGATGCGCGAATCGCCGAGGTGGTCCGGGAGAGCGGCGGCGAGGCCGTGCTCACATCGCCCGAGGCGGCGACCGGCACCGACCGGCTGGCCGAAGCGGCGCGTCGCGTTCCCGGCGACGTCTACGTCAACGTTCAGGGGGATGAGCCGCTCATGGACCCGGACAACGTCGACCTCGTGGTCGAGACACTGCTCGCAAATTCGAACCGCGAGATCGCGACGATCGCGCTGCCGGGAATCGGCGAGGCCGCGGCTCGCGACCCGAACGTCGTCAAGGTCGCCGTGGCCGAGGACGGCCACGCCCTCTATTTTTCGAGGGCGCCGATTCCGTACGCGCGGTCGGGTGCGCCGGCATATCGCAAGCACCTCGGCCTCTACGCATACCGGGCCGAGACGCTTTCGAAGCTCGCGGAGCTCCCGCCGTCCCCGCTCGAAAAGCTCGAATCGCTCGAACAGCTCCGCTGGCTCGAGGCCGGCTGGTCGATCTGGGTCGGAAACGCGGTCGCGGACTCGATCGGAGTCGATACCCCGGAGGACCTCGCTCGAGCGGAGAAGATCTTGCAGGGATCCGTAAGGACTCTCGAAAAGGAGGCCGTTTCATGAGCGCCAAGTACGTGTTCGTGACGGGCGGGGTCGTTTCCTCGCTCGGCAAAGGAATCGCGGCGGCTTCGATCGGGGCGTTGCTCGAAGCGCGCGGCTTCCGGGTGACGCTCGCGAAGTTCGACCCGTACATCAACGTCGACCCGGGAACGATGTCTCCCTTCCAGCACGGCGAGGTCTACGTCACCGACGATGGCGCCGAGACCGACCTCGATCTCGGACACTACGAGCGTTTCACCTCGATGACCTCGTCGCGCGTCAACAACACGACCGCGGGCCGAATCTACGCGACGGTCATCGAGCGGGAGCGGCGCGGGGACTACCTGGGTAAGACCGTTCAGGTCGTGCCGCATATCACCGACGAGATCAAAGACTCGATCCGCAAGGTCGGCCCGGACGCGGACGTCGTCTTGATCGAGATCGGCGGGACGGTGGGCGACATCGAATCGCTCCCCTTTCTCGAAGCGATCCGCCAGATGCGGCAGGAGGCGGGACGCGGCAACGCGGTCAACGTCCATCTGACGCTCGTTCCGTACATCAAGGCCTCCGACGAGTTGAAGACGAAGCCGACCCAGCACTCGGTCAGAGACCTGCTCTCGATCGGAATCCAGCCGGACGTGCTCCTCTGCCGGACGGATCGCCCGCTCCCCGACGACGTCAAGCGCAAGATTGCGCTCTTCTGCAACGTTCCGGTCGAAGCCGTCATCACCGCCAAGGACGTTCCTTCGATCTACGAAGTGCCGCTCCAATTCGCGGCGGAGGGTCTCGACGAGATCCTGCTGGATCTCCTGAACCTTCCTCACTACGACCGCGACCTTTCGAAATGGGAAATGCTCGTCAACCGGATCAAGAACCCGGCGGGAGAGGTCGAGATCGCCGTCGTGGGCAAGTACGTGGACTACGGAGACTCCTACAAGTCGCTGAACGAGGCGCTCGGGCACGGCGGTATCGCCAACAACGTGCGCGTCAAGCTGCAGTACGTCGACGCCGAGATGCTCGAGAACGATCAGTACCCCGAAGCCCTGGTACGCGCCGACGCCGTGCTCGTGCCGGGCGGATTCGGTCGACGCGGCGTCGAGGGAATGATGCGGGCGATCCAATATGCCCGTGAGAAGCGTGTCCCGTTCTTCGGAATCTGCCTCGGGCTGCAGACCGCGGTGATCGAGTACGCGCGGCACGTGGCCGGTCTCGAGGGCGCGAACTCGACGGAGTTCGAGGAGGAACCCAAGTACAAGGTCATCTTCAAGCTGCGGGACCTGATCGGCGTCGAGGCGCTCGGCGGAACGATGCGGCTCGGCAAGTACCCGTGCGAGCTCGCTTCCGGTTCCTTCGCGGCGCGCGCATACGGAGGGAGCCCGATCTCCGAACGCCATCGCCACCGTTACGAGGTCAATCAGGAGTTCGTTGCCGCGCTGAAGGAAGCGGGCATGTCGTTCACCGGGATGTCGCCGGATCGGAAGTTCGTCGAGATCATCGAGCTGCGTGACGACCATCCGTGGTTCCTCGGCTGCCAGTTCCATCCGGAGTTGAAATCCAAACCATTCGCCTGCCATCCGCTCTTCCGCGACTTCATCCGGGCTGCGAAAGCGCACCGCGCGGCGAGGGAAGCGGAGGGAGCGCGCGAGGCGGTCCCGGTTGCGATCCGCCGGGAGATGGCCTGACGAAAGTCCGATCCTTCGAGATCGCGCCGGGCTTCTCGATCGGGGACGGCGCTCCGCTCCTCTTCTTTGCCGGCCCCTGCGTCATTGAGTCGCGCGCGCACGCTCTCACGATGGGAAAACGGCTCGCCGAAATCTCCCGCGAGACGGGAGCGAAGATCGTCTACAAGTCCTCTTTCGACAAGGCGAATCGCTCTTCGCGCGAGTCGTTCCGCGGCCCGGGACTGAAGGAAGGCCTCGACATCCTGGCCGAGGTCAAGGCAGCGACGGGGCTACCCGTTCTCTCCGACGTCCACGAACCGGACCAGGCGGAAGAGGCCGCGCGCGTCCTCGACGTCCTCCAGATTCCGGCATTTCTGTCACGCCAGACCGACCTTCTCGTCGCCGCGGCGAAGACCGGCAAGCCGCTGAACATCAAGAAAGGCCAGTTCCTCGCGCCCGACGACATGGGAAACGTCGTCGAAAAGTGCCGCGCGGCGGGCGACGAGAAGCTCCTCCTCTGTGAACGGGGGACGTCGTTCGGCTACCACAATCTGGTCGTAGACATGAGGTCCTTCCCGATGATGCGCCGGCTGGGATTTCCAATCGTTTACGACGCGACGCACTCCCTCCAGCTGCCGGGCGGCGGAAAGGAGACGGGCGGCTTGAAACAGTACGCTCCCGCGCTCGCGCGCGCTGCGGCCGCGACGGGATCGGTAGACGGCTTCTTCCTCGAGGTGCACGACGACCCCGACCGCGCGCTCTCGGACCGGACGACGCAGCTCGACGTCGCTTTCATGCCGGATCTCATCCGGTCGCTGACCGAGATTTCAGCGGTCGCGCGCCGCTCTTGAAGCGCTCTCCTCACGACGCTTTCTCGAAGACCTCCACGTCGTACCCCGCGTCGATCCACGCGTCGAGGCCTCCCGCGAGCGGTCGCACCTTCTTGTATCCCCTCTCGATCAGCATGCGCGCCGCACGGGCCGCCGATGCCTCGTTCGGTCAGGTGCAGTAGAGGACGATCTCGACTTCGGGAGGGATGCCCGGAAGCTTCGCGTCGACCTCGGCGACGTCCATGGTCCTCGCGCCGGGGATCCGCCTCGGATCGCGGTTCCTCTCCCCCGCTCCCCGGACGTCGACGACGACCGGTTTCTCCCCTTTTTCGAAGAGGGCGCGGAGCTCCTCCACGGTGATGCGCGCCATCCGAAGCGCTTTGTAGAACCGGCGCCTCTGCCACCATTTGTAGAGGACGAAAAGGAGGAGCCCGGCGCCCAGCAGGTAGACGGCTCCCGTGCCCAGCCCTTCGAGGAACGACAGGACGTCGTCGATCGCCCGGTGAAAGACGAAGCCGATCAAAAGTCCGCCCCCCGCCCACAGCACCGTTCCGAGCGCGTCGTAGAAGAAGAACGACGGGAGCTTCGCGCCCATCGCGCCGGCGAGCGGCGGCGCGACCGTCGAGAACCCGGTGATGAACTTCGCCGCCACGAGGGACGCCATCCCCCACCGCTCGAAGATGGACTCGGTCTGCCGGACGCAGGAGTCGGGAGAAAGCGAAACCCGGCAGAGAGTCTTCAGGACTCGATTGCCGAATCGCCTTCCGAGCCCGTACCAGAGGCCGTCCGCGGCGAGCGAGGCGACGACGGCAGCCAAGAGGAGCGCCGACATCGAGAGCTTTCCATCGCGGGCGAGCGCGCCGGCGACCATCAGCGTGGGAAGAGCCGGGATCGGTATGCCGATCTGCTCGACCAACACGTTGGCGAAGACCAGCGCCATGCCGTACTGGGCGACGTAAGCGACGAGTTTGTTCACCGGCGTCCGTTCGGAACGAAAGCGCACGACGCGAGCGAGAGGTTCGAATACCGGAAGCCGGAGGAGAGGTGCTCCGTCGCATCGCTCTCGCCCGCAGCGCCGAGGACGAATAACAGCGGGTCGAAGTGCTCACTCTCTGGAACCGCGAGGCGCGCGTCCGGAGCACGCTCCCTGTACCGGATGATCTCGTCCTTCTCCCGGCGATCGATCTTCTCCCGAACCCAATCGTCGAACCGCCGCGCCCAACCGTCGACGGGTCCGTCGGGTCGATCGAGTCGGGCGAGGCCGAGGTTGTGCACGATTCCACCGCTCCCGAGGAGGAGAACCTTCCGGCGCCGGAGCGGTGCGAGCGCGGTTCCCATTTGCAGGAGCGTCCGGGGCTTGCGTGGCACCGGGAGGGAGACCTCGACGACCGGCACCGAGGCGTCCGGATAGAGAAGTCGCAAGGGAATCCAGACGCCATGGTCCCACCCGCGGATCGGATCGGGCTCCGCCGGGAGCCCCGATTCCAACAGCAGACGGACGACTTCTTCCGCGAGCGCCGGCGATCCGGGCGCCGGGTATTCGAGCTCGTAGAGAGCCCCGGGAAATCCACCGAAGTCGTAAATCAGCGGCGGTCGGGCAGCCGCCGTCACGCGGATCGGCCACGGCGTCTCCCAGTGCGCTGACACGATCACGATCGCGGCGGGCTTTGGCACTCGTTTGCCGAAGCGTCCGAGCGCTTCGCCGTACTCTCCGGCATCGATCGCGAACATCGGCGAGCCGTGAGAGATGAAGAGAGCAGGCGCTTCGGACATCACGCTCATTCTCGTCTACCGTACGCCTCCCGCGATCGGGCGGTTTCGTAAGACCGCCTCCGGAGGCTCGCCGCACAGACGTCCGGAGGAGTTGATCCGTATCGAAACCGGGGTGGCAAGAGATACGCAAGGGCAACCGCCGGAAGGGACCCGCCCGATGAGGCACCTTCACGACGACGATCTCGTTCTCTACCACTACGGCGAGATCCGGACGGCGCCCGCAGAGGTTCATCTCTCGATCTGCCGGGGTTGCCGCGAACGGCTCCAGACCTTGAGTCTCGATATCGAACGGCTCTCACTCGCTCCCCTGCAGCCCGCCTTGGCGACCCGGAGCGCCGCGCGCAACCCTCTGCGGCCGAGGCTCGCCGTCTGGCGCCGCCTGCTGCTCCTCCTGGCGTACGCCGGAACCGACCGCCGCGGCTGAGGTCGAGTTGACTCTTCCTAACCCGGCCCCGCTCGAGCCCGTCTCACGCCGTGACCGTGGCGGGACGGAGGGCCTTAAGATGGACGCGTGATCCTCGAGGCCGCCCGGAAAGTCCTCCAGATCGAGGCAGATTCGGTTCGAG